>JBFGTT010000065.1:0-10403 GCA_041565995.1 Rhodothermales bacterium | reverse complement strand
GAAGATCCTGCTGCATCACACGATGATGCCGCGGGTGGTGATCGCCGACCCGGCGCTGACCGTCGGGCTGCCGCCGAAGATCACCGCGGCCACCGGCATGGACGCGCTGGCGCATTGCCTGGAAGCCTTCTGCGCCCCCTTCCACCACCCCCTGGCCGACGGCATCGCGCTCGAAGGGCTGCGGCTCATCCACGCCTGGCTGCCGGCGGCTTTTCGCGCGGGCGACGACCTCACGGCCCGCACGCACCTGCTGGCCGCCGCCACGATGGGCGCCGTCGCCTTCCAGAAGGGCCTCGGCGCCGTCCACGCGCTCAGCCACCCCGTCGGCGCCGTCTACGACACGCACCACGGCCTGACCAACGCCGTCTTCCTGCCCTACGTGCTGGCCTTCAACCGCCCCGCCGTCGCCGAGAAGATGACGCGTCTGGCGCGCTACCTCGGCCTGCCCGGCGACGGCTTCGACGCCGTGCTCCGCTGGATCCTCGATTTGCGCCGGGCGCTCGGCATCCCCCACACCCTCCGCGACCTCGGCGTGCCCGACGACCGCTTCGACGACCTCGCCGCGATGGCCGCCGCCGACCCCTGCGCGCCCGAAAACCCCGTCCCCGTCGGCCCCGCCGAACTCAAGCGTCTCTATCGACTTGCTTTTTCGGGTGAGGGAATCGTACCGTGAGGGGTCGTTCGACGACTTCTTCCTTCCACCCTGACCTGATCCCCCGGAGGTGGCGCTATGGCTACGTTGATGAATCGACGCCAGTGGTTGAAGACGGGCGCGCTGGCGGCAGCGGGCGCCGCCGTGGGCCGGGACCTGCCGGCGCTGGCGCGTCACGCGCCGACGGCCCGCCGCGCCTTCGATGGGCCGATCCGCCTGCACAGCAACGAGAACCCGTTCGGCCCCTCGGCGGCGGCGCGGCAGGCCATGCAGGCCGCCTTCGACGCCGGCTGCCGGTATCCGAGCGGCTTCTACGGCGCGTTGGAGGCGCTGATTGCCGAGCGCGAAGGGCTGACGGCGGAGCACGTGGTGCTCGGCGGCGGCTCGCACGAGGTGCTGCGCATGGCCGGCATGGCCTACGGCCTCGACGGCGGCGAGGTGCTCACGGCCTATCCGACCTACGAGGGCATGGAAAACTACGCCGCCTCCGTCGGCGCCTACGTGCACCGCGTGCCCCTCGACGACGCCTTCCTGGTCGACCTCGACGCGATGGACCGGCGCACGACGCAGGCCGTCAAGCTCGTCTTCCTCTGCAACCCGAACAACCCGACGGGCACCATGCTGCCGGGCGAACAGGTGCGCGCCTTCTGCGAGGCGGTCTCCCGCCGCGCCGTGGTGCTCGTCGACGAAGCCTACCACGAGTACGTCACGGACCCCGCGTATGCCTCGATGACGGACCTGGTGCGCCGGGGGCACAACGTCATCGTCTCGCGCACCTTCTCGAAAATCTTCGGCCTGGCCGGCCTGCGCGTCGGCTACGGCCTGGCCCGGCCCGACCTCGCCGAGCGCCTGCGCCGGTTCCGCGGCGGCTCCAGCGTCAACGTGCTGGGCCTGCGCGCCGCCGCCGCCAGCTACCGCGACGCTGACTTCGTGGCCTTCAGCCGGGCGCGGAACGCCGAGGCGCGCGCCTTCGCCACGACGCTCCTGGAGGATCGGGGCCACCGGTGCCTGCCCTCGCACACCAACTTCGTCTTTTTCCACCTCCGGCGAGACGTGCGCGCCTTTGCCGAGCAGATGCGGCAGCAGGGCATCCTCGTCGGGCGCCCGTTCCCGCCCTTCCTGGACTGGTGCCGCCTGAGCCTGGGCACCATGGACGAGATGCGGGCCTTCGCCGCCGCCTTCGAAGCGGTGATGACCCAGCCTTGAGCGACGCTGCGGGTGTGCGGATGATCGATGTGCGCGAAGAGGTGCTGGCTGCGGAGGCGCGGATCCGCCCGCTGGTGCGCGAGACGCCGCTGGAGGAGGCCTTCGACCTCGGCGAAGCCGCCCGCTGCGAGGTGTTCCTCAAGCTCGAAAACCTCCAGACCACGGGATCCTTCAAGCTGCGCGGGGCGCTGAGCAAGCTGCTGGCGCTCGACGCGGCGCAGCGCCGGCGGGGCGTCGTGGCGGCTTCTACGGGCAACCACGGCCTGGCGGTGGCCTACGGGCTGCAAAAGCTGGGCATCCAGGGATCGATCTACCTGCCCGAAAACGCCTCGACGCAGAAGGTGGAACTGCTGCGTCGCTACGGCGCCGACGTGCGCTTCCACAGCACAGAGCCGGAAGAGACCGAGCGCCGCGCCCGCGCCGAGGCCGAGCGCAACGGGCAGGTCTACCTCTCGCCCTACAACGACCCGCAGGTCGTCGGCGGGCAGGGCACGATAGCCGTCGAACTGATGCAGCAGCTCCCGGCGGTGGATTGCGTGCTGGCGGCGGTGGGCGGCGGCGGCCTCATCGGGGGCGTGGCCGGCTACCTGAAGGCGGTGCGGCCCGGCGTCGAAGTCATCGGCTGCCTGCCGGCGCATTCGCCCGTCATGTACGCCTCGATCCAGGCGGGGCGGATCGTGGAGATGCCCGCGAAGCCGACGCTCTCCGACGGCACCGCCGGCGGCATCGAAGCCGGGGCGCTGACGTTCGACCTGTGCCGGCGATACGTGGACGACTGGGTGCTGGTGGAGGAGGCACAGATCCGGCAGGCCATGAGGCGGATCTTCGAAGAGCACCGCCTGGTGATTGAGGGGTCCGCCGGCGTGCCGGTAGCCGCGTTTCTTCAGATCAAGGATCGCCTGGCGGGCAAGAAAGTGGCGCTGATCCTCTGCGGCGGCAACGTGGACGTAGATGTGTTCAAGCGGCTGGTGTGCTGAGGCCGCCTGCGGGCGCCTCACCCCGCCTCGTCGCGCCAGCCTTCGACCTGCTCGGTTTCCAGGTACCAGGTGCGATCTTCCTTCCAGTAGCGCGAGGTGTTCATCCGCCAGCGGTCCAGGTCTTCCAGGCTGTACCAGCGATCCTCGATGCGGTAGTAGTCCGGGCGGACGCTGCCGCGCACACGCACGGCGACGAGGGCCTCCTCCTCGGGCAGGCTAACGTTCACGTCGATCCATGCTTCCATGGGTCAGCGGGGGGCGGGTCCGGGGAGGCATCGGGGCGGTGGGCTGGAAGTTGCGCTCTGTTACAACGCCCTCGAGGCGGATGTTGCGGCGGGCGCCGCGTTTCCGCCGGCGCGCGGCGGCTCCGGGCAGCGGAGGTCGGGGACGACGGAAGCCTCGAAATGTAAAGGCGTTGCGTGATGGCTTGACACTTTCCGCGCCGTGTGCGATATTGAACTATCAACCTCGTAGCTGATCCTCCCTCCCTCTCCCTGTCAGCTACGTAGAAACGCCCGGTTCTGGCTAGAGCCGGGCGTTTTCGTTGCGCCCCTACCTGAAGTCCGCCGCAATGGCTATCCTATGGGCGAGCCTTCCGTCCCGTCGAGCCTACCGAACTCCATGCGCGTCCTTCTCCTGCTGCTGCTGACGGCGCCGGCGCTGCTGGCCGGATGCAGCGGCCAGAAAAAGCTCCTGGCCGAACAACGCCGCACCATCGACTCGCTCTACGTCGTCGAACGAACCCTGCGCACCGACCTCTACGCGCTCCAGGACTCCATCGTGTTCTACGACGAGATCGACTCGGGCCTCTATTTTCGCAAGCAACGCGTGCTCGAAGACCGCATCAACCGGCTTGAATTTCTGCTGGCTGCCCACACCGACACGCTCTGCCTGGCCGAGCCGGTGGCCACGCTGCTGGCCGACGAACTCTTCAAGCCCGCCAGCGCCGACCTGACCGAGGACGGCCTGGCCCGGCTGG
Source organism: Rhodothermales bacterium (assembly GCA_041565995.1). Classification (GTDB taxonomy): domain Bacteria; phylum Bacteroidota; class Rhodothermia; order Rhodothermales; family JBFGTT01; genus JBFGTT01. The sequence continues at coordinate 6,589 of JBFGTT010000065.1, read as the reverse complement.
CCGCCCTCGTCGAAGAGATGCACGAAGCCTACGCCGGGCGTGCCTTCCGCGTCGAGGGTCACTCGGACGACGTGCCCCTGGGAACGAAGCTCCGCGAGCGCTATCCCACCAACTGGGAGTTGTCGGCGGCGCGCGCCACGACGGTGGTGCGCCACTTCGTTGAGGAACTGGGCATGGAAGCGGTGCGGTTCGAGGGCGTAGCGCTGGGCGCCACCCGCCCGGTCGCCTCGAACGCCACCGCCGAGGGCCGCCGCCTCAACCGGCGCATCACCATCCGGGTGCTGCCGCCCTGACCGAGCGCCGCCCGAGCCCGCGTCAAGGGCAGGGGGGCGCGTCTGATCGTTCATGGCCCGGCGGCCTGTTCGAGGTGCGCTGCCAGGCGCTCGATCGACGCCGAGGCCAGGCCGTAGCGCCGGCTCCGGGCGAGGAGCGTGTCGAGGATGTATCGGGTCTGGGCGCCGACTTTCTTGAAGTGGAAGGCCATGTACGCCTCGAAGTCGAAGGGCGTAAAGGCCCGCGCGAGCGTGAGCACGAGCCAAAGCACGCTGCGTTGCGTGAGGACCCGAAGCACGCCCAGGCGAAGGCCGTAGTGGGCGGCTGTGATGGCAAGCGCCTCGCGCGAGGCGGCGGCGGCCACGCCGAGCCACGGGCCACCCAGCAGCGCGCGGAACGACCAGCGTGCGCACTCCAGGGCGGCCACCGTGGGCATGAGGATGGAGGAGACGGTGGCCGCCGTGCCGCTTACGTCGCTCCAGAGCCGGGCCGGCATACCGCCTCGCCGGAGCGGCTCGACCACCGTGCGCGCCGCCGGCCCGCTGAACAGGCACGGCAACAGCGGCGGGAACCAGTACATGACGCCGGGCGCCTGGAGCGCTTGCCCCGGCAGCGGCGCCTGCCACGAGAGAAACGTGATGTAGCCCGAGACGAGTTGTGCCTCGGGCACGTGTGTCAGCAACGCCGCCCGGTCCCCTTCGGGCGGCAACGCCACGAACGTGGCAGGCCCCGCACTCGCCACGAGGTCGTCGAGCCAGGCGCCGTGTAGCGCGTTCGACGACACGGTGAGCCACACCTGATCCCATCGCCGGGCTGCCACCTCGTCCATGCCGGTGAGCACCCCGAAGCCCCGCAGCGGCGCCGGCTCCCGCCGGTAGCCCTCGTTGAGGGGGTACGTCGGCAGGCCGTCTTCGCGCGCCTGCCGGTACGCGGCGGCATAACGTTCCCGCACCAGAAACGCGATCTCGGCGCCGCCTCGCTGGAGGTGCCGCCCAAAGACCTGCCCCACCGCCCCCGCGCCCACCACCAGCACGTTCATGGATCTTCCCTGACTTCGACTGTCGATGCTCGATGCCGCCAAAATAAGGCAACGGCACGACAAACGCGGCGTTAGCGCAGGAGGGTCATCGCGCGGCTTTGCGTGTAGCCGGTGCCGGTTTCGAGGCGGTAGACGTAGAGGCCCGGCGCCAGGCGCTCGCCGCGCTCGTCCAGGCCGTCCCACGCCACGGTCTTCTGGCCGGGCGTCTCGAAGCCGTCCACCAGCACCGCCACGCGGCGGCCCAGCACGTCGTAGACCGCCAGCCGCACCGGGGCGGCCTCGCCCAGCGCGTACCCGATGGTCGTACGCTCGCGGAATGGATTGGGGAAGTTGGGCAGGAGCGCCTCGCGCCGGGCCGCGTCTTCGCGCGCCGTGTCCGTGCTCGTCTCGCCGGTGGCCGCGACGCTGAAGCTGCCCTCTGCGGCGAAGGCCGAGCCGACGAACGACGCATCGACGGCCTGCACGCTCCAGAAGTAGGCGCCCGGCGGCAGGTCCGTCAGGCGCCAGCTCGTGTTGTGGAAGACGTTGCCGGGGGCGGCCACCAGGCGCCGACCCGTGGCCGGGTCGGCCAGGGGCGCCACCACGTCGAGGCCGCCGGGCGCGGCGCCCACGCGGAGGTTGTACGTGAGGCCGGGCGCGGCGGTCTGATCGTCGGAGGCGGCGTCCCAGGAGAGCGTGACGGCGTTGCCGGCGACGACGGCGCGCAGCCCTTCGGGCGGCTCCGGCGCCGTGTTGACGCGCCGCTGGGTGTTCTCGTAGAGGTTGGCGAGGACGTTGGCGTTGCGCGCCAGGCCGCCGAGGGCCACGTCGAGGTCGTCGTCGCCGTCGAAGTCGCCCCAGGCGGCGTCGCCGAAGAGGGTGCCGGCCAGGTGGAGCACCGCGTGGAGCCGGTTGTCCTGGTTGGCGTAGACGCGCGCGGTGCGGGGGCCGTCGGGAAAGCGCGCGCCGACGACGAGGAAGTCGAGGCTGCCGTCGTTGTCGAAGTCGCCCCATTCGGCCTCGCCTTCGAGGAAGCTGCCGGTTTCGGCGAGGACGGGGGAGAAGCGGTCGTTGCGGTCGTTGCGATAGACGAGCAGCGCGCCTACCATCACGCGGGTATCGAGCACGCCGCCGGCAGCGAGGATGTCGAGGTCGCCGTCGTTGTCGAAGTCGCCCCAATCGACGGCGCTGAAGGCCAGGCCGAGCAGGTCGGCCTGCAGGTCGACGAAGACGCCGCCGCCGTCGTTGCGATAGACCCGTGTGACGAAGGCCCGGTCGGTGACGCCGGCGGCGAGGATGTCGAGGTCGCCGTCGTTGTCGAAGTCGCCCCATTCGGCCTCGCCGAAGGCCACGCCGACGAGGCCGGCGTCCACCTCGGCAAAAGCGCCGTCGCCGTCGTTGCGGTAGAGGAGGGTGGCGTAGCCGTCGGCGGCGACGCCGGTGAGCAGGAGGTCCTCGTCGCCGTCGTTGTCGAAGTCGCCCCAGGCCGCCGAGCCGCTGTGGAGGCCCCGGAGGGCGGCGGCGGGCGTAAAGGTGCCGCCGCCGTCGTTGCGCAGCAGGCGCGTCGCGGCCACGAAAGGCTCCTCGGCATTGACGGCCCCGAGGACGACGAGGTCGGGGTCGCCGTCGTGGTCGTAGTCGCTCCAGGCGGCGGCGCTGTGCCAGACGCGCACGGGCAGGTCGAAGCGGTCGAAGAGCCGGAACGGCGCCGGGACCTGCTCTTCGCCCAGCAGGAGGGTGATTTCTCGCCGGTTGAGGAAGAGGCGCGCGGCGGGCGTGTAGGGCGGGCCGGCTTCGGGTGCCCCCGTCAGCAGCACGTCGAGCAGGCCGTCGCCGTCGGCGTCGGCCCAGGTGATCGAGCCGAAGTGGAGCGCGTCGAGGTCGTTGCGCAGATACTGGAACGTGAAGGGCTGCGCCGTGGCGGCGTTGGCGGCCAGCAGCAGGCAGCAACCGGCGAGGCCCAGGCGCACGCCGCGCCGCACGGACCGGCAGGAAAGCTTACGTCGATGGAAAAAAGATGGCATCCTGTGCCCTCCGGCTACGGATCAGCGCACCAGCGTGGCCGTCCGGGTCAAGACGGGGCCGCCCCGGACCTCGAGGCGATAGAGGTAGACGCCGCCCGGCAGGCGCGCGCCGCCGGCGTCGGTGGCATCCCACACCACGGCCCGCTGCCCGGCAGGCTCCGTCCCCTCCACGAGCGTCCGGAGGCGGCGGCCCAGCACGTCATAGACCGCCAGGCGTACGGCGGCGGCCTCGCTCAGCGCGTAGCGGATCACGGTCTGCTCCCGGAACGGGTTCGGATAGCCGGGCGCCAGCATGACCTGCGCGGGAAGGCCCGGCGCGTCCACCCCCGTCGCCGTGCCGCCTTCCGGCGCCGCCGAGATCGTGAAGACACCTTCGTCCGGAGCGAAGGCCGAGGCGGCATAGGCAGCGTCGAGGGCCTGCACGCTCCAGAAGTAGGTGCCCGGCGGCAGCGTCAGGCGCCGGCGCGTATTCGGCCCGGCATTGCCGGGGGCCGAGACCCAGCGCCGCCCGCTCGCGGCGTCGGCCAGCGGCGAGACCACGTCGCCGCCGCCCGGCGTGGTGCCCACACGCACGTTGTAGCTGAGGCCGGGCGCGGGCGTGCGGTCGTCGGAGGACGGGTTCCACGAGAGGGTCACGGCGCGGCCCTGCACCGCCGCCTGCAAGCCCGTCGGCGGCTGCGGCGGCGCGTTGGCCCCCCGGTTGTTGAGGTAGAACTGCGTCTGCGGCGGCGCCAGCCCCGAAGCGTTCGGATCGAACCCGGTGATGAACACGTCCAGGTCGTCGTCGCGGTCGAAGTCGGCCAGGACGAAGGCGCTGCTGGCCGTCTCAGGGACGAAATAATCGAGCTGGAAGCGGTCGCCGTCGTTGCGGAAGAGGACCGCGTTGGAGCGTCCCGTGGCGCGCTGGCGCCCGCTGACGAGGAAGTCCGGGTCGCCGTCGTTGTCGTAGTCGCCCACGGCGAGGTGGCCGTCGAAGTAGCCCTGGCCCTCGACCGGGATCTCCTCGAAGCGTTCGTTGCCGAGGTTGCGGAAGACGGCGGTGCGGCCCTGCAGGATGAACGGGTTGAAGAAGCCCCCCGTGAGCACCACGTCGAGCCGCCCGTCGCCGTCGAAGTCACTCCAGGCGGCTTTGCTGAAGGCCAGCCCCGGCAGCGCCACGTCGGTTTCGAGGAAGCGCCCCTGGTCGTTGCGGTAGATTTTCGAGATGAAGTGTTGGGGCTGCGCGGCGCCGGTGAGCAGTATGTCGAGGTCGCCGTCGTTGTCGAAGTCGCCCCAGCGGGCGGCGCCGTAGCCTGCGTCGTCGAGGCCGGCGGCGACGGCCTCAAAGGCGCCGCCGCCGAGGTTGCGGTAGAGGCGGGTGGCGAAGCCCGTCGTGGTGAGGCCGGTCAGCAGCAGGTCGGAGAAGCCGTCGTTGTCGAAGTCGCCCCAGTCGGCGGAGCCGAAGAAGAGGTCGTCGAAGCCGTTGAGGGCAGCGTCGAAGCGCGCGTTCACGTCGCCGTTGTTGACGCGCAGCCGGGTGACCGGGTTGAAGGGTGGGCCGTCGGTGGTGGTGCCCAGGTAGAGCAGGTCGAGGTCGCCGTCGTTGTCGAAGTCTTCGGCGGCGGCGGCGCTGAAGAAGAGTTCGTCGAAGGGCGTGGTGTTGCGCCGGAAGGCGTAGACCTCTCGGAGGGGGGCGCCCGGATCGTCCCGGACGAGGGACGTTTCGTGGAGGAAGAATTCGGTGAAGGGCAGGCTCGCGGCGGGATCCAGCCCCCGAAGCTGGCGCAGGCCGCTGAGGAAGATGTCCATGCGGTCGAACTGTCCTTCCCGGACGATCCTGCGGTCGAAGTCGGCCACTAGGACGGATCCCTGGTAGGCGTTTCGCGCCGGGCCGCCGTACTGAAGCACCTCGAAGCCGGGCGGCGCCGGGATGGTTTGCGCCGCCGCCGTGGCGCCCAGGCAGCCCGCCCCGAAGACGAGCAGCGCCGTCCGGCACAGGAGCCGGGCGGCGTGAAAGGTCACCCACCGACGGCATCGATACGGCATAAGCTCAGCGGCCAGGGCGGCACGACGCTACGTGAGGGGGTTCCGTTTTGACGAACGGGGCCTGCCCGGATCGTCTTTGCAAACACGCGGCGTAATGTAGGGCATCGGGGCGTGTCGTGCCAGGGCTTTTTTGAGGCACCTGTGGGCCGCCGCCGGCGCCTGCAATGCCGGGCTACCCTCTTAACGCTGCGCTTCGTAGACTTAGGGCAAGCCCCGTACCCGCCAACCGCCACGCGCCCCATGCCGCACGCCTGCCTGCCCCTCGCCCTGCTGCTGGCCTGCCTGGGTCTGGCCGCCTGCACCGCGGACTACGACCTCGTCCTCCGAGGCGGCACCCTTTACGACGGCAGCGGCGGCCCGCCCGTCGCCGGCGACCTCGCCCTCAACGCCGACACCATCGCCGCCGTCGGCGACCTGGGCGCGGCGCGCGGACGCCGCGAGATCGACGCGACGGGGCTGGCCGTGGCGCCCGGCTTCATCAACATGCTCAGCTGGGCCACCACCTCGCTCCTCTACGATGGGCGCTCGCAGAGCGACATCCGGCAGGGCGTCACGCTCGAAGTCTTCGGCGAGGGCTGGTCGATGGGACCGCTCAACGAGGCGATGCGGCAGGATCAACTGCGCGAGATCGTCGCGCGGCTCGGCTCCGAGGAAGCCGCCGCCGTGCTGGGCGTCCCCTTCGGCGCAGACACCGCGCTGGCGTTGCCCTGGACCACGCTCGGCGAATACCTCGAATTTCTCGAAGCCAGGGGCGTCGCGCCCAACGTGGCCTCGTTCGTCGGCGCCACCACCATCCGCATCCACGAACTCGGTTTCGAGGACCGCGCCCCCTCGCCCGACGAACTCGACCGCATGCGCGCGCTGGTGCGGCAGGCCATGGAGGAGGGCGCGCTCGGCCTCGGCTCCTCGCTCATCTACGCTCCGGCCTTCTACGCCGGGACCGACGAACTCGTGGCGCTGGCGAAGGAGGCTGCCGCCTACGACGGCCTCTACATCTCGCACCTGCGCAGCGAGGGCAACCGCCTGCTCGAAGCCGTCGACGAACTCGTCACGATTGCGCGCCAGGCCGGCCTCCGCGCCGAAATCTACCATCTCAAGGCGGCGGGGCGGGACAACTGGGGCAAGCTCGGCGCCGTCGTCGAGCGCATTGAGCAGGCGCGGGCGGAGGGGCTGGCCGTCACGGCGGACATGTACACCTACACCGCCGGCTCGACAGGCCTCGACGCGGCGATGCCGCCATGGGTACAAG
>JBFGTT010000064.1:0-10519 GCA_041565995.1 Rhodothermales bacterium | reverse complement strand
TTGTCGGGGGCCTTCTGGGCCATCTTGGGCAGGTGACTCGATCCGGCGGCGACGATGCCGGCGACCATGGCCGCGAGCGTGGTCAGGTGGCGATGGTGGCGTTTGGAGTCGATATGGGGGTAGTATTTCGTCAAGGCGGTGCGCACGGCCAGAAAGCGTCGTACATTGTCACTCATGGAAAAGCCTGTCGGTTGGGTGGTTTAGGATCTTGACAACCCCAAACTACGCCCAAAGACGGGCTTTTCCTGTAAATAGGCTAAACAAGACCAAAGTGTCCGGTAGCAAAGCCGACTGACGCAGTAAATCATCGTACCAAACAGTCTCTTAGCTTTTCACATCAATTTCCGAAAGTTCGTCCTTACAAAGTCCTGCACGCCCGGAGGAGCATCGGATAATCCTCCGACAATGTGCCCTTTCTTTTTCTTGGGTGTGAGTTTTGCGGGAGGCTTGGTGTCCTCGAGTGTATCGCCATCTATAATAAAGAAGTAATGCTGTGTCCGGTCTTGACTTGTAAGGTGATACTGTTCATGTCCGCCCTTTTTCGACCCTAACCTCCAGTTAATGTGCCAACCCTCCCAGTTTGTGTAGCCCCCACCAATATCCACCTCTACACCAGCTACTGTCTTCTTTTCCGCTTGAATCACTCTTGAATATTGAAGGCTTGGCTGCAACCGGCTCCCTTTAATCATTTCCTGCCTAGCGTTCAATTGCTTCACTTGTGGGCTATTATTGGCCATCTCTTGCAACTCCCTCTGTGCAATAGCCTCTGGTCGGTTGTCCGCAAATTGTAAAGTAGATTTACCGCCGCTCTTTTTTCGAGCAACGGCATTTGCTACTGATTGACTTCTATTCTCTTGCGTTTTATTAGCTTGTGTGTGCATGATATTTTTTAGGTTTGCTCTAATCTAATTGCCTATTACAATGTCGATACCCGACACCGTTTCGTTAACCTGCGCTGTAACATTATTGAAGGGTGCGTTTATCCTTCGAAATAGGCTGGATATGCGCACCTCCAACATTATACAGGGGTAAGCTACCGGATGGACGGGAGGGTCCTCCCAAAGATGCTAGGGAGGACTGCTCACTGCCCCCACGCCTGTTCATGACATCGAAAGCTCTCCTTTGCTGGAAAGGAAGGAAACCCAGGGTTCTACTGAACCTCACAGAATGACGCCTGTAAGGCCAGGGAGCGTCCCTATAAACTATAGGAAAGCAATCTCACATATCCAAATCATCCAGCAGGGATTTCAGATGCTCAAACTCCTTCCGGGTAATGTGCGAGTAGATTTCCGTCGTCTTCGAGCTTCTGCTCATTGTTTGATAGTATGAGTCCGGGGCAGGCCTGGCAGGCTGGGTTCGGGGCAGGGCGGGAGGACGGCATCGGGGCGCCCTATAGCAGCCGGTGAGTTCTTGATTCTTTGATGGATAGCTTCCTACATTACCCTTCCACGTTCTTTTCTCCCTACCCTTCGCACATCACGGTACTGGCTATGAAACCCCGCTATCTGCCGCTCCTGTGCCTGCTCCTGGTCGGTTGCGCCGTCCCACCTCACGACGTGACAACGGCCCTGGAACCCATTAATCAAAGCTTCGAGACCGCCTTCACAGCCGGAGACGCGGCAGCCCTGGGCGCGTTCTATACCGAGGACGCCATGACATTGCCGCCCAACGAGGAGATTGCCTCCGGGCGCGCGGCTATTGAAGCGCATTTTCAGGCGGGCTTCGCGGAGGGTCTCGTCAGCCTTGATCTGGAGACGACGGAAGCCCTCGCCGTCGGGGACTATGCCTTTGAGGTGGGGCGCTTCACGGTGAGCAGCCCGGCGGGCGAGACGCTGGACCAGGGCAAGTACGTCGTGATCTGGCACCGCGTAGGCGGTAATTGGCTCATCCACCGGGACATCTGGAACAGCAACCAGCCGGCCTCGGCCATGGCCCCGCCGCCTCCGGCTCCTGCGGACACCACGGCGATGGCCCCTGCGGACACCACGGCGATGTAGACCGCCGGGTCTGCCCGGACGAGCAACACCGGGCCGCTTGATGCGCCCGTCCGTCGGTGCACCGGACGTGCCTTTTGCCCCGCATCCATAGCCGGGCGTCACTGCCCGAGGTCGTGGGCGAGCCAGGCGTAGGAGTCGGCGTTGAGCAGCGAGTCGATCGGCGGGTATTCGCCTTTCCACTTGTACTGCTCGCCGCCGACGCCGAGCCAGGAGTGGGCCATCTCGTGGATCAGGATGCGCGTCGCCTCGGACGGGCCTTTGGTGAAAAAGGGCGGGCAGAACTCGTAGCACTGCGAGTTGCGCCACGGCCTCGGCGCGTAGGCTACGTGTTTCGGGTCCTGGCACGTTGGGGTGCAGTGCGGTTCGCAGAGCGCGTTTTTCGAGCGAATCGCGAGGGTGCCCATCCGCTCGGCGACCCGTTTCACCGATTCGCTGCGGAAGTTCGCCCTCAGCGCGGTCGTGACCCTGGTGGACTCGGCGGGGCTGCTCCTGCCGTGGACGTGCTCCCACATACGCATCGTCGCGCGCCAGAGCCGCTGCTGGGCCAGGGTGTGCGCGGCGTTGATCTTATCGCGCTGCAACGTGGTGCAGGGGGCCGGTGCGAACTGGTTGCACGGGCAGTTTGGATCCGCCTCCTGGACGGGGATGGAGACGCGGCCTTCCGCCTCCATGGTCTCCGTGAAGGACTCCAGGGGGGTCTTGGCCGGCGGCTCGGTCTGGGGCTGGCGTTGGAGCAGGCGCCGAGAGGGAGCGAGACGAGAGATCGAAGACCGGGCGGACGGGGCCTGCTGCGCTGCCTTCGGTATGGGTGCGAAAATGCGCATGGGGCGTCTCCTTTCGCTCGATCGTCAAAAGCCTACCCGCTCTTGCACAGATCATCCGTCTCAAGCGATAGTTTAGAATAGCAGCGGCTTGTTTGCAATAGTTGAAATCGTTGCAGGCCCCGACCCGAAGAGGACCTAGCGCAGGTCAGGCGACGAATCGCCCGTCGTCGGGGCGCTTCTGCTGCTCCTATCGCTGCTGGCCGACCTCATCGGCCTCGGCCCCTCGCCCGGCTTTGGCTTGTGGCAGGTTGGGGGGAGCCTGGCGGGGCTGGCGCTGGCCGGCGTCGGATTCTGGCTGATGCGGAAACCCTGAGGGGTATGGGAGGGATGGGCGTATTGGAAGTTTTTTTCTCCCAACCTCCCATCCTCCCACACGCTCACATTCCACGCACGACTCAGTAAGGGCGCCTCGCCGGATCCAACGCCGCGTGCGTCGCGGCCCGGTGAAAAAGCGCCTCCGCCCGCCGCTTCTTCCGCATGGCGCCGCGCGGGCTGCCGCTTCCGATTCTGCAAATAATGGAGCCGGCGGTGCGTATCGACTTGAGATTCTCACCTGCAGACGGCATATTCAGGGGAGCCTTCCCCGGAGGCCGTCCAGGCCCAATCATCGAAAAGAGAGCCGTTATGTTGAAAAAATTCTTCCAGCGCGTGCCCTCGCAGCCGGGCGCCGGTCCGGTGTTGTGGGGGGTGCTCGTCCTGGGGCTGCTCGGCCTCTGCGCCGCGTCGATGCCCCACCTGGTGCAAGCGCAACCTGCCGTCGCTACGAGCGATCCTCCCGTGTTGCTGGCCTCGCACGACCTGGCCGGTGAACTCTCGCCCCGCGCCGAAGCGCGCTTTTGGTCCCGGAGCGACTCGGCGCACCAGCAGGTCTTTCTCGAAGACCGCTTCCCGTCGGCCAACACGTGCGCCACCTGCCACCCCGATCACTTCCGCGAGTGGTCCGTCTCGCAGCACGCCTATGCGCAGATGAGTCCCGTCTTCAACGCCATGCACGGCACCATCCTCAAGCTGACCAACGGCACCAACGGCGACTTCTGCATCCGCTGCCACACGCCGGTGGGGATGAACCTGGGCGAGCCGGAGTTTATGACCAACATGGACCGGCACCCGACCTCGCGCGAAGGCATCACCTGCATCGTGTGCCACCGGCTGGAGAACCCCTACGGCAAAGTCAGCGGGCGGCTGGCCATCGTCGAGGGGGATCTCTTTGATCCGGTCTTTGGCCCCTCCGGCGACGCCGAACTCAAACGCGTGCTCGAAAGCGGCGAGTACAACGTCAACACCGAGCGCGGCAAGTCGGGCCGCGCCATCCACACCGGCGCCAACCGCTTCGCGCAGATCAACACCTCGGCCTTCTGCGGCACGTGCCACGACGTCAACCTGGTCAACGGCTTCCGGCTCGAAGAAGCCTTCAGCGAATACAAAGCCACGCCGGCGGCCCGGCAGCGCATCTCGTGCCAGGACTGCCACATGGGCAAAGAGCCGGGCGTCGCCTCCGGCTACGACCAGGCCCCGGCGGCCGTCGTCGGCGGCAAACCGACCGCTGTGCGCAAAAAGACCAACCACATGTTCGCCGGTCCGGACTACTCGATCATCCATCCGGGCATCTTCCCGCATAACGTGCGCGCCGCCGAGATGGCCAGCATCCGCGAGTGGCTCACGTTCGACGTGGAGGCCGGCTGGGGCACCGACGCCTTCGAAGAACAGGTGCCCGACGACTACGCCTTCCCCGAACGCTGGCAATTTGCCGACGACCGCTACGACGCGCGCGAGATCCTCGACGAAAACCAGACCCTGCTCGACGAAATGCAGGCGCAACGCCTGGCCGTGCTCCGCGCCGGCTACGTCCTCGGCAACGTCGTGGTCGAACGCGTCGACCCGCGCGGCATCAAGTTCAAGGTGGAGGTGCGCAACGGCACCAACGGCCACAACGTACCTACCGGCTTCGACGCCGAGCGCCTGGTGTTCCTGCAAGTGACCGTCACGGACGCCGACGGCCGCGTGGTCTTCGTCTCCGGCGACCGCGACCCCAACGGAGACGTGCGCGATCTGCACTCGCTCTACGTGCACAACGGCGAGTTGCCCAGGGACCCCTACCTGTTCAGCTTGCAGTCGAAATTCCTGACGCGCATGGTGCGCGGCGGCGAGCGCGAGCAGGTGCTGGCCGTCAACTATTCGCCCGACCCGCTGCCCTTCCTGCGGCCCTCCACGCGCTCTACCATCCTGCTCGGGCGCCCTGTCGGCGCGCGCAAACACCGGCAAACGATTGCGCCGCTGGATCGTAAATGGGCCGCCTACCAGGTCAAACCGAAGGCCCTGGCGGGCAGCCGAGGCCCCTACACGGCCAACGTCAAGGTGATCGCGCAGATGATCCCCGTCAACCTGGTGGCTGAAATACAGGACGTAGGCTTCGACTATTTTATGAGCCCTCGTGAAGTGGCCGATCGCGTGGTGGAAGGGGCGCAGATTCTCTGGGATCGAGACGTACCCCTGACGCGGTAAATCCATGCCTGCATACCCGACACAACGACACCCCTGGCGCCCGGCGTGCGCGCTGGCGCTGATGCTGGCGCTGATGGGCACCGGCCCCGAGGTCCGCGCCCAGGCCCACCAGGAGCAAAAAGACGAGCACGGCGAAAGCCGCTTCTCGGACGAGCCGATCCCGCTGGCCGACCTCCCCGGGCGGCCCCCGCCGCTGCTGGAGCTGGGCGAGCCGTTCCTGGGCACCGGCACGCTGAGCCAGGGCATCCGCCTGCCCACCGGCGCCGTCTGGCAACCGGCCTTCCTCGCCTTCGGCACTATCCGCAGCGCCGCCCAGGGCGTCGATGACGGCGTCGCCGGCGCCCGGTTCGTCGAAGCCGCCGCCCGCTTCGACCTCCTGGGCAACCTCTACCTGACCCAGACCGAGCGCGTCCTGATCGGCTTTCGGCCCCTCGACCAGGACGGACGCTTTACCCGCTACACCCTCAGCAACGAGCCGGCCCTGCCCGACTCGCTCGACGGCTTTCAGGACGAACTCAACTTCGGCATCCGCACGCTCTTCTTCGAGGGCGACCTCGGCGAACTCTTCCCCGCGCTCGACTGGGACGACAGCGGCGGGCTCGATTACGGCATCGCCGTGGGCCGCCAGCCGCTCAGCTTCCAGGACGGCCTGCTCATCGAGGAAGACGCCATCGACGCCGTGGGCCTGACGCGCGCCAACCTGAAGGTCGCCGGCCTGGTCAACATGCGCATCACCGGCCTCTTTGCCTGGGGCGACATCGACCGCCCCGCCCTCGGCGGCAACGCCGGCGACAAGTCGGCCTGGCTGGTGGGCCTCTTCACCGAAACCGACTCGCGCAGACGCACCGTCGAGTTCGACGCGCTCTACGTCTCGGCCGACGACGAGACGGGCGACGGCCTCTTTGCCGGCCTGGGCGCGACGCAGCGGCTCGGACGCTACAGCCATACCCTGCGCGTGCTCGCCTCGGTCCCCCTCGGCGACGAAACCGCCGCCAGCCGCCAGGGCGTGCTCCTGCACAACCAGCTCTCCTGGACGCCCCACCATTCGCACAACCACGTCTACGTCAACGGCTTCCTGGGCCTGGGCGAGTTCCGCTCGGCGGCGCGGGCGCCCTCGGCGGGGGGGCCGCTCGGCGGAACGGGCATCCTCTTCGCCGCCGTGGGGCTGGGGCGCTACGGCGCCGCCCTGGGCAACCAGGCCGATCGGGCCGTCGGCGGCAGCGCCGGCTACCAGATGTTCTTCGATCACACCCGCAAGCAACTCATCGTAGAACTGGGCGGACGCTACACCTACGACGCCGACACCCCGGGACCGCGCGACGCGCTGGCCCTCGGCGCCCGCTTCCAGATGGCCGTCGGCAGGCGCGGCGTGATCGTGCTCGACGGCTTCGGCGCCTACGACCTCGACACCGTTGAGGCCGTCGGCAGCCGCTCCGACCTGAGCTTCGGGGGACGCTTCGAAGTGCTGATCAAGCTCTGAGTGGACGACCGACGACGGACGACCGACGACGGACGAACGGTTCCTTCTTGGATCGTCTCTCGTCCTTCGTCGTTCGTCAAATCAGGCGAAGCTGCCCGCTACGCGCCCGGTCCTCCCTGTCTGATTCCAAGGAAAAGGCCGTCATGAACGCCCGTTTTCTCAAGCAAAAGCCCTGGTTGTGGATAGGCATCGTGGGACTGCTGTGCCTGGGCGGGGCGTTCTCCATCGTCCACGCCGCCCGGCAGGAGGCCCCCGCGGGCCAGCTGGCCGACTCGCCCTTTCTGCGGATCGATCCCGACAAAATCGTCACCTCGGATCAGGATGCGCGCATCCCCTGCGGCGAGTGCCACACGCTGGAGTTTGACGTCTGGAAAGAAACGCCGCACGCCACCGGGTTCGATCAACTGCACCGCTCGGAACAGGCACAGGACATCCTCAACCGCATGGACTTCCGCCTCTCCAAGCGAGAGAGCCTTTGCCTGCGGTGTCACTACACCGCCGTCGTCAAGGGCGGCCAGGCCCGCGCCATCACCGGCGTCTCCTGCGAGTCGTGCCACGGCGCGGCCCGCGACTGGCTCGACGTGCACAACGACTACGGCGGCGCCACGCACGACACCGAGACGCCGGCGCAGCGCCAGCAACGCATCGCGCAGAGCACCCAGAACGGCATGCTGCGCCCCTCAGAGAACCTCTACGGCGTCGCCGCCAACTGCTTCGAATGCCATACCGTGCCCAGCGAAAAGCTCGTCAACGTGGGCGGCCATCCCAGCGGCAGCCGGTTCGACCTCGTCAAGTGGTCCGACCGCATCCGGCACAACTTTCTGCAAGCCCAGTGGACGGGCGACGAGACGAACCGCGCCCGGACGCCCGAACGGATACGCCTGATGTACGTCATCGGCAGCATCCTCAATTATGAGTACAGCATCCGCGCTGCCGCCGCGGCGACCGAGCCGGGCAACTTCTCCAAGGCCATGGAACGACGCGTCAAGGTGGCCCGCCGCGACCTGGAGAAAGTCTACCGCGTAGCACCGTTGCCGCAGCTTCAGGCCATCCTGACGCGCGGCCGCGACCTCCGCCTCGTGCCCAACAACCGGGCCGCGCTGCTGGCCGCCGCCGACGCCATCAGCAAGACGGCCCAACAGTTCGCCCGCGAACACGACGGCGCCGGGCTGGCCGCCCTCGACCCGCTGATCGCCGGAAAGCCCGTGGCCGCGGCAGAGGAAACGCCCGCCGCGGAGGACGTGGAAGAGGTGGAGGGGGCCGGCACCGCCGACGCCGAGGAGGAGCCGGGCGGCGAGGCGGCGGCAGAAGAAGGCGGCGTGTCGGAAACCGGGGCAGCCGCCGCGCCTGCCGTCGGCGTGGTGGGAGAGAAGCGCCGGCGCCCGGCCTGGTTCGCGGCCTCCAGGCACGCCACGCTGGGTCCGTCGGCAGGGTGCAGTTGCCACAACGACCAGTTCTCCTGGTGGGATCGCGATAAGCACAGCCGGTCGGCCAATCCGCTGCTCAACCACGACCCGAAGGCCGTCCAGATCGCCGCGACCTACGGCCTGAGCGTCTCGCAGATGAAGCGCGGCAACCAGATCTGCATGAACTGCCACGGCACCATCGTCACGGGCGAAGAGGCCGAGGAGGTCTTCGACGGCGTCAGTTGCGAGAACTGCCACGGCCCCGGCGGCGACTACGAGCGCAAACACCAGCCGCCCAAGCCTCCGCCGGCCAGTTGGTCGGGCTACGCCAAAGGCGCCTCGCTGGGGATGGTCAACCAGGAGAGTCCGGCGGCCCGCGCCGCCAATTGCGTCCGGTGCCATCACATCACCGACGAACGGCTCCTCTCCTCGGGCCATCCCACCGGCGACGGGTTTAACCTGGGCCGCCGGAGTGAGCAGATCAGGCATTGGGAGGCGCCCATCCTGTCCGCCGCCGCCCTCAACGCGGCCTACGAACAGGCCGTCCGGCAACGGCCAGTGCCGCAGAACGTACCCATCGCCACGCCGGCGGTCGTAGCGGCGCCTCCTCCGCGCAGACGCGTGAGCGGGGCGGCCTCCGGCGCCCGCAACCAACCCCGGCTCAGGCCGCCGAGGGTTCGGCCCCTGGACTCCGGCGCCGGCCTGCTCTCCTCGGGCGGCAGCCTCGGCCTGCCGCCGCTCCCCCTCGTCAGCGACACGACGTCCACCGAGGAGATCCTCCTACTCGTTAAAACACGCCTGGAGTGGCTCTACCAGGCGCTAGGCAGAGGGCAGTGACATGGACGCTACGCCGCCGCCGCGCGACGCCGCCCGGCAGGAGCAGGAGCGCTTGTTTGCAGATCGCTGGTCCGCCTACGGAGGCAGCACCGGCGTCTTGCAGATCTCCGAGCGCCTCTCCCCCGACGCCCTGCGCCGCTACGAGCCTTTCCAGGACTTCGACGACGCGTTCCTGGAAAAACTCTCGCCCGACGTCGCCGTCGCTACCTGGGAAGCCGGCGCGGTGCTCTTCGAAGAAGGCAGCTACCTCGACCTCGCCTTCTACGTGGCCGAGGGCGACGTGGAGGTGTATCTTAAAAAGCACGAAGACGACGTCGCCCAGCCCATCTTCGACGTCTCGCGGGTCTCCGGCGGGCAACCGGGCGAGACCCTGGAGATCGCCGGCAAAGACACCTACGAGAAGACGGTTTTTTTCGGACAGGTCGAACGCCAGAAGGGGAAGACCGACTCCGGCATCACCTACCTCTCGGCGATGGACTTCGACCTCCCCATGGGCCGGACCGTGACGCTCGGCCCCGGCGAGATCTTCGGCGAGATCGGCGCGCTCAACGGCTGGCCGCAGTCGGTGACGGCGCGCACGGCCACGCCCTGCACGCTGGTGCAGATCCGCCTGCCGGCCCTGCGCGCGATGAAGCAGCAATCGACCTCCTTCCACGAGCGCATCGACCGGCTCTACCGCCAGCGCACCCTTTCCACCCAGCTGAAATCGACGCCGCTGTTCCTGGGCGTCGCCGAAGACTTCGTCGAAGCGCTGACCCGGAAGGTGGCCCTGGTGTCGTGCGCGCCCGGTGAGGTCGTAGCCCACGAAGGCGAACCCGCCGACGCCCTCTACCTGGTGCGCTCCGGGTTCGTGAAACTCTCGCAGCAAACGGGCGGCGGCGAGATGGTGGTCTCCTACCTCAGCAAAGGGATGACGCTCGGCGAGGTCGAACTGCTCGTCGAAGACCTCGACGGCTGGCAGGCCACGGCGACCTCGGTGGGCTTCACCGAACTGGTCAAAATAGACCGCGCCGACTTTCTGGAGATCACGAAGCGCTATCCTGCCATCCGCCGCCGCCTCTGGCAGGCCGCCGTGACACGGATCCGCGAGACGGGCAACACCCGGCTCAACCTGGACAAGGCCGAACTGATCGATTTCTCGCTGGCCAAAGGGCTGGTCCAGGGCAACAGCATCCTCGTGATCGACCTCGACGTGTGCACCCGCTGCGACGATTGCGTACGCGGCTGCGAGACCTCGCACGGGGGACGCGCGCGCTTCGTGCGCGAGGGCGAGAAATACCAGAACTTCCTCGTGGCGCGCTCCTGCTACCACTGCGAAGACCCCGTCTGCCTCATCGGATGCCCCACCGGCGCCATCCGCCGCGCCAACGTGGGCGAGGTGGTCGAGATCGACGACAACCTGTGCATCGGCTGCGGCAACTGCGCCGGCAAGTGTCCCTACGACGCCATCGTGATGCACGAGACGGGCACGAG
>JBFGTT010000063.1:0-10649 GCA_041565995.1 Rhodothermales bacterium | reverse complement strand
GCCCTGGTAGAGCTTGTGGGTGAGGGTGCGCAGCGCAGGCGGGTTGCCCTCGACGTCGGCGTCGAGCAGGTAGAGCGGGACGCGGCCTACGGCGAGGCGCCAGGCGCGCAGCCGCAGCGGCTCGAGGCCCAGGAGCACCGTCACGGTCAGCGCCTCGCCGCGCCGGTCGGTGACGAGCGTGAGCGGGTGGTCGGCGGGGTCGAGCGTGGGGTACTCGGCCCGTTGCCATCCGTCAGCGTCGAAGTGCTGGCGGAAGTAACCGTTTTTGAGGAACAGGCCGGTGGCGGTGAAGGGCACGCCGAGGTCGGAGGCGGCCTTGGTGTGGTCGCCGGCGAGCACGCCGAGGCCGCCGGAGTAGAGCGGCAGGCTTTCGTGGAGGCCGAACTCCATGCAGAAGTAGCAGGTCCGGGGGGTCGGGCTGCCGTTGCGGGAGGGCGCCGCCCCCAGGTAGCGCTCGAAGGCGGCATAGACGGCGTCTACGTCCTGCGCGAAGCCGGCGTCGGCCAGCACGGCGGCGTCGGCGGCCCGCAGCGCCGCCAGCGGGCTGTTGCCGGCGTTGCGGAAAGCCTCGGGGTTGAGGCGTTCGAAGAGGTCGAGGGCTTCGGGATGCCAGCTCCACCACAGGTTGGCGGCCAGGGCCGTGAGCTTCTCTTGGGTTGTCATCAGCGCGGAGGGCATGGTAGCTGCGCGTCGGGGCGTGAAAAGGTTTACACGTTCCGGCAAAAAGAACTCCCACCGGCTGCACGCCCGCGGGAGAGAGATCGCAAACCTGATCCTGCAGGATCAGGCCGGCTAAATATACGGCATACGCCGAAAGGTGCAAAGCGCCGGCGCCGTCGCGCCGGGCTGCCGTCGTAACAGGCGCCCATAAACCCCTCGGCGTTCGAAAGAGGTCCCGTTTGATCGTGTCCGGCTCGTATCTTGAGCACGGCGGCGCGGCCGCCGTCCCTCGTTGGTTTATCGACCTGAACCGTGCCGGACGTAAGCGAAAAAAGCTGGCGGGCGCTGCTGCATGAGGCCATGCGTGCGCTGAGGCAGGCCGGCCTGCCCGAGGCCCGCCGCAACGCCGAGTGGATGCTGACCGACGTGCTCGGATGCAGCCGCGCACAACTCTACGCCTATCCCGAACGCCGGGCGACGCCCGCGCAGGCCGAAGCCCTGGCGACCCTGGTGAGGCGGCGTGCGCGGCACGAGCCGTTGCAGTACGTCCTGGGCTACGCCGACTTCCACGGGATGCGCCTGCGCCTGACGCCCGCCGTGCTCATCCCTCGTCCCGAAACCGAGCAGGTGGTCGAGGCGGCGCTGGGGCTGCTCCGGGCCGTGCCGCAGCCCAGCGTCCTCGACGTAGGCACCGGCAGCGGCTGCATCGCCCTGGCGCTCAAACGCGCGCGCCCCGCCGCCGCCGTCTACGCCTGCGACGTCAGCGAGGCGGCGCTGGAGGTGGCCCGCGCCAACGCCGCCCGCCTCACCCTCGACGTGTCCTTTTTCCAGGCCGACGTGCTCGATTCCGCTTTCCCGGCGCGCGCGCCCGGCAGCCTCGATCTGCTGATCTCCAACCCGCCCTACCTCGCCCACGACGAAGCCGCCGGCCTCGAGGCCGAGGTCCGCGACTACGAGCCGCCCCTGGCCCTCTTCGCCGGCGACGACCCCCTGACGTTCTACCGCGCCCTCGCCCGCCACGCCGCCGGGTTGCTCAGGCCCGGCGGCTTCGTCGTCTTCGAGACGCACGCCGAGCACGGCGAGGCCGTCGGCAGGCTGCTGGAGGAGGCCGGCTGGGCGGAGGTCCGTCTGCAGCGGGATCTGGCCGGCCTGACCCGCATCGTCCACGCCCGACAGGCCGCCGGCTGATCGTGCGGCCCACCAGACGTGGGCGCGCCTGCGTTTTCGTGCATCGCGCTTCGTACTTTGTCCGGCATCCCTTGCTAACCAGGCACCGAGAGATGAAAATCGCCCTCGTTCAGCAGCAGCCCACCGCCGACCTGGCGCGCAACCTCCGGCGGGGGCTGGCCGCACTCGAAGAAGCCGCCGACGCCGGCGCCCACCTCGTCGTCTATCCGGAGCTGGCCTTTACGCCGTTCTACCCGCAGCGCCGCGCCGGGCCGCACGCGCTCGACCTGGCCGAGCCGGTGCCCGGTCCTACCACCGACGCCTTCTGCCGGGCCGCCCGGAGCCTCGGCCTCGTCGTCGTGCTCAACCTCTACGAACGCCAGGACGACCGCGCCTTCGACACCTCGCCCGTCATCGACGCCGACGGGACGCTGCTGGGTCGCACCCGCATGATGCACATCACCGACTACGAAGGCTTCTACGAACAGGGCTACTACACCCCCGGCGACACCGGCGCCCCCGTCTACGACACCGCCGCCGGACGCCTCGGCGTGGCCATCTGCTACGACCGTCACTATCCCGAATACCTGCGTGCACTGGCCCTCGGCGGGGCCGACCTGGTGGTCGTACCGCAGGCCGGCGCCCTGGGCGAATGGCCCGACGGGCTGTTCGAGGCCGAACTGCGCGTGGCCTCCTTCCAGAACGGCTACTTCATGGCGCTGGCGAACCGCGTCGGGCAGGAAGAGGTGCTCGCCTTCGGCGGCGGCTCGTTCGTCACCGATCCCTTCGGCCAGCTCGTCGCGCAGGCCCCGGAGCGCCGCGAGGCCATCCTCTACGCCGACCTGGACCTGGCAGCCTGCGCCGACGCCCCGGCCCGGCGACTCTTCTTCCACCACCGCCGCCCGGACCAGTACGAAGGCGGGGCCGTGCGCCTGGCCGCCACCGCCGCGCTCCAGCACGACGGGTGAAACGCGCTGGATCGTGCGTCGCGTCGTGTGGGCCAGGCAGCGCGATCTATCCTCGCACACGCCCATACTCCTACACTCCCACACAGAATGGAAACCAGCCGGCAAGGCTCAACTTTGGGGAAGAATGAACGGGACAGTAAAAGAAAAGGGCACCCGCGCATTTTCTGCCGTCCCTCGCCTTATTTCGACGCCCCGGCGGAAGCCTGGAGGTATTCTTCGAAGGTCTGATCCTGGTAGGCTTCGGTGCCGATGTAGCGCAGCACGCGGCTGAAGGTTTCGAGGTCTGCGTAGCCGGGCAGGCGGGTGATGTAGTCGGCGTTAGCGTCGAGGAAAACGCTCGTCGGGGTGCCTTCGGCGCCCAGGCCGAAGCCCAATTCCTGCGAGGTGACGTCGTAGTCTTTGAATTGGTGCCGGGTCTCCTTGTCGTCGATGTTGAGGCGGCCATACTCGAAGTGTTCCATGAGGTAGGCCTGGAGGGCTTCGTCGCCGTAGACTTCGGCTTGCATCTTCCGGCACCAGCCGCACCAGGGCGCGTAGACGTCGATCAGGATGGGCTTGCCGCTTTGCCCGGCGGCGGCCACCGCCTCGTCGAACGTCGGCCAGGGGAACGGCGTCGCCGGCGCCGTGTCCGAAGCCGTCGCGGCAGCCGGGGCCTCCGGCTCGGACGAAGACTGGGCGCATCCGGCAACGACGGGCACGAAGAGCAGCAGGGCGATCAAGACGGCGCGTTTCATGGAGAGGCCCCAGCGTTTAAGAGATCCCGGTAGGTTTCGACGAAACGCTGAGATGCTTTTTCCCAGCTAAAGGTTTCAAGCACGCGCGGCGCGTTGGCGGCCCACCGCGCGCGCGCCTCCTGGTCATCGACCATCCGCTGGAGCGTCTTAACCAGCGCCACCCGATCCGCCGGATCGACCACCGCGCCCACGTCGAACCCGGCGACGACGCCCCGGATCTCCGGCAGGTCGCTTCCGAGCACCGGCAGGCCCGCCATCAGGTACTCGAAAAGCTTGTTGGGCAGGGCCAGGCGGTGGTTGAGACACGTGTCTTCGAGCAGCGTGATCCCCACGTCGGCGGAGGCCGTCACCGGCAGCAACGCGTCGGGCGCGACCGGGTCGAGGAAGCGGATGCGACCGCCGAGGTCCGCCGCCTCGACCTGCCGCCGGAGCGCCGGCTTGAGCGGCCCGCCGCCCAGAAACACCAGCACCGCCCCGCGCACCTCGCCCAGAGCCTCGGCCAGCAACGCGCAGCCCCGGTCCTTCTGGATCTGCCCCTGGTGCAGCAGCACGACGGTTTCGGGCGGCACGCCCGTCTGCGCGCGCAGGTAGTCCGAGGGCGTCACGGCGCGGAAGGGCGGGACGTTGAAGAGCACGATGGGCCGCGTCACGCCGTAGGTAGCGGCCAGCCGCCCGGCGATGCTTTCGCTGACGGTGAAGACGGCGTCGGCGCGGCGGATGTAACGGCCTTCGAGCAGCCGCCAGAACAGCCGCACGGCGGGACGCCCTGCCGTGGCCGCCACGTGCGGGTAGAGTTCGCGGGCGTCGTAGACGAGCCGGCCCCCGTGCCGACGCGCCGCTGCGTGCAGGGCCGGCAGCGTGTAGAGGTCGCTGGCGTGATAGACGCGGGCCGGACGCTGCGACGCCGCCGCTTTGAACGAACGGTGGATGCCGCCGAAGAAGCGCGGCCCGCCGCCCGGCGGGCGGGGCAGCACACGCAGCCGGATGCCCGGCTCCAGCCACGGGGCTTCGGCGGGCGGGCCGAGCGTGAGCGCCTCGACCGTGACCCCCAGCGCCGCCAGCGCCCGCAGTTGCCGCAGCGCCCGCGAGTTGCGACGCACGTCGCCCGTCAGGCCGAACACGACGTCTGGGGAGGACATACACGCAGGAGAAAAGCCGTAGCGATGCGCGCAGGGTCGGCGCGGTAGCCTTTTGATAGACCGCGACGCGCAGCGTGTTCCGGCCCGGCCTCTATGCAAAAGCCCGGCCGGTCGCAGGACCAGCCGGGCTGTGCAGGATGCCGTCGAGAGGGGCCTCGATCAGCCTCCGGTGGCGCCGTTCTCGTTACGCGACTCGTGTTTGCCGCCGGCTGCGCCGTTCTCGTTGCGGGACTCGTGCTTGCCGCCGGCTGCGCCGTTCTCGTTGCGAGATTCATGCTTGCCGCCTGCGACGCCGTTCTCGTTGCGGGACTCGTGCTTGCCGCCGAGGGTGGCGGCGCTGGCGTTGCCGTTCTGGTTGCCGGATTGGAGCTTGCTGCTGGTGGCGCCGTTCTCGTTACGGGATTCGTGCTTGCCGCCGGCTGCGCCGGTTTCGTTGCGGGACTCGTGCTTGCCGCCGAGGGCGTCGTCACTGGTGGCGCCGTTCTCGTTGCGAGATTCGTGCTTGCCGCCGAGGGTAGCGTCACTGGTGACGCCGTTCTCGTTGCGGGATTCGTGCTTGCCTCCTGCATCCTCGACGACCATCATCACGTCGGCCTGGTCGTAGGCGGGTCCGGTGACGGTGCCTGCGTTGCATCCGGCCAGGACCAACACAGCGGCGAGGAAGAGGGCGGACACGGGCTGGGTGGGGGCAGCGACGTGTTTCATGTTTTCCTCCTTGCTTAGATAAGGGTTTGATTTACAGCGGATTAATCCGCCCGTAAACTGGCATCAACTACACCTACAGATCAACGAGGACTTTTAGGGTTCTTGCGTGGAGAAATGCAACAATCTTGTAACGTAAGACAAAAATCGGGACTTTCCGTTTAAGCACGGCGCCTGCGCGTCGATACCTGAATCTTTTGCCCTGACACCGTCGAGCGTGCCGGGCGGTTCTTCCGCTGCCCGCTCCGGACCGTTTCGGCGGCGGTTTGCAGGGATGCCCCGCCGCAGAGCGCGTGACGCGCGGCGCCTAACGTAGTTTCTTATCGCTGCGTGCCTAAACTTCTTGCGCCTCCTGGCCGAAACTAAAGCCGATATCCGAAGCCTTCACCACAGTCAGGCGCAGGGAGACCGTTGCGAAGTGCGGTCGTTTCGCCGGCAAGGTGGGATCGCGACGACGGAAAGGATAGTTTATTTTTAGTAGCAATCCGGGCCGTTCCGCTCGTCCTGCCGTGGCCGGGGAGCCGCCGGTGTGCCGCCAGCGCGCCGCCGGGCGCCGGTTGAACTTGGCTGCAGGGCTTACGACCTTACCTGCCTGCACCCCGCCCGTGCCCTCCGCGCGCCGCCCGAGCCTTCTCCAGACCCCCCGAAGAAGCATGTGCCCTTCGCGCAGATTTCTGCTGCTGCTGCTCCTGTTATTGTGGCCGGTGGTGGCCCGGGGGCAGGCTTCGCCGGGGCCGCAGGCGTCGGCGTGGCAACACGAAGAAGGCTTTCCGTTTTTCTTCCAGCATTATACCCCGCAGGACTACCGGCAGTATTACCAGAACTGGGCCGTCACACAGGATCCGCGCGGCGTCATCTACGTCGCCAACAACGACGGCATCCTCGAATACGACGGCGCGTCGTGGCGCCTCATCGAAACGCCCTCGGGCGAGGTGGTCCGGTCCCTGGACGTGGATGACGACGGCATCCTCTACGCCGGTCAGAAAGGAGACTTCGGCTATCTCAAACCCGATTCGAGCGGCACGCTGACCTTCGATTCCTTGCTCGATCAACTGGCGCCGCAGGATCGGGACGTGAAAGACGTCTGGGGGTCGCACGCCACCAGCGACGGGGTGTTTTTTCAGACCAACGACCGACTCTTCCGCTGGCACGGGGGCGTCATGAAGTTCTGGCGCAGCGAGCCGGGCTTCCACACGTCGTTCACCGTGCACGACCGTTTTTACGTCCGCGAGAAAGGCGTCGGGCTGCTGCACGTCGTCGATGATTCGCTGGCGCTGGCCCCCGGCGGGCAGTTCTTCGCCGAGTGGCGCATCTTTATGATGGCGCCCTACCGCGACGGGCGGGTGCTCATCGGCACGCGCGAGGCCGGTCTCTTCCTCTACGACGGCGTCTCGGTGAAGGCCTTCCCCACCGAGATCGACGGTATGCTGCGCGCCTACCGCCTCTATCATGGCTGTGCGCTGCCCGGCGGCTTCTACGCCCTGGCCACGCTCGACGGCGGGGGCGTCTTCATCCTCGACGAGCAGGGACGCCTGCGCCAGCGGCTCTACCGGCCTCCGGGGCAGGAAGACTGGCCCGCCGTGCTCGACGACTGGGTCAACTTCGTCTACGCCGACGCGCAGGGCGGGCTGTGGATGGCGCTCGACACGCAGGGCGTCATCCGCGTGGACGTACCCTCGCAACTCTCGCTCTTCGACCGCCGCAGCAAGCTCGAAGGCATCGTCAGCGACATCCTGCGCCACCGGGGCCGCCTCTACGTGGCCACCTCCAAGGGGCTCTTCGTGCTCGATCAGCCAACGACGAGGACCGGCGCGCACAACGGCTTTGCCTCCTTCAAAAAGCTGCTCGACAAGACCTCCTCCTGGGTGATGCAATCCGCCGATAGCGTCCTGTTCGTCGGTACGGACAACGGACTTTTCGCGGTACGGCAGGACAACCCGGTGCGGGTGATCCCGGATGAAGTGGTTTTCGAGGTGCTCGCCTCCAGGCGCCTGCCGGGGCAGTTCTTCCTCGGCGCGCGTAGCGGCCTCCATCGCCTGGCATACACAGGCGGCCGGTGGACCCTCGTCGAGCGCGGCGTCGGCGGCATCAAGAAGGACGTGCACGCGATGGCCGAGGAAAACGACGGCACGCTCTGGGGCGCTACGGCCAGCGGTGAGGTGCGCCGGCTCGCTTTTCAGGCGGGCCAGGACGCGCCGCAGGTCCAGGTCTTCGGCCAGCAAGACGGCCTGCCCGATACCGACATCCGCATCGACCTCGTCGAGGGCAAAGCCGTCTTCACCTCGGCGCAGGGCGTTTACCGGTTCGGCCCGCTGGATTCGACCACGGGCGAGGCGCGTTTCCACCGGGATATGGCCCTCGCGCCGGCGGACGCCTCGGCCTCCGACTCGCTGCTGACCTCCTTCCAGCAACCCACGGGCGCGTTCTGGATGGTCTACGCCGACCGCGTCGAGATGGCGGTGCCGCAGCCTCAGGGCGCCTACGCGCTGCAGGTGCCCGCCGTGCTGCGCTTCCCGAAGGCCAAACAGGTGCGCCTCTACGTCGAAGCAGACGGCATCGCCTGGATGGGCAACGGCACGCAGGTCGTTCGCTACGACCCCCACGTCGACGGGCACTACGAGGCGGGGTTTTCCGTCCTCGTGCGCAGCCTCACCTCCATCGCCACGCGGCACGTGCTCTACGGCGGGGCGTCCCTGCAAGCCCCCGTTGAGGTGCCGTCGTTCGACAACTTCCACAACGACCTGCGCTTCGAGGTCGCCGCGCCCAGCTACAACGACGTCTCGGTGACCCAGTACCAGTTCTACCTCGAAGGCAAAGACGCAGCCTGGTCGGACTGGACCGCCGAGCCGGGCAAGACCTACACCAACCTGACCCCGCACGCCTATACCTTCCGGGTGCGGGCGCGCAACGCGCAGGGCATCGTCAGCAAAGAGGCCGCCTTTACCTTCCTCATCCTGCCGCCGTGGTATCGCACCTGGTGGGCCTACGGGTTCTACCTGCTCACCGTGCTGGCCGTCTCGGCCCTTTCCTGGCGGCACTACACGGTCTTGCAGGAGAACAAACGCGCCCAGGAACAGGCCCGCGAACTGGCCCAGGAGCGGCACATCAACGAGCGCCTGCAACAGGCCAACCGGCGCCTGCAAGAAGCCAACGAAAGCCTCCGGCAGGCCAACCAGCTCAAAGACGAGTTTCTGGCGAACACCTCGCACGAACTGCGCACGCCGCTGACGGCCATCCTGGGCTTTACGGCGGTCCTCAAGGAAGAAGTACCGGAAGAATTCCTGGAATTCCTCGATCCCATCGAGTCGAACGGCCAGCGGCTGCTCAACACCGTCAACTCGCTGCTCGACATTGCCAAGCTGCGGGCCGGAATGATGGAAATCCTGCGCGAAGAAGTAGACATGGGCGCGCAGGCCGCCGAACTGATTCGCCTGCTGGCGCCGCTGGCGCAGCAGAAGCACCTGCTGCTCGAACTGGTGCGCCCGCCGCAGCCGCTCTACGTTCACCTCGACCGCCGCTTCCTCGAACGGATCCTCTACAACCTCATCGGCAACGCCATCAAGTTTACCGAGACGGGCAAGGTGAGCGTGCTCGTCGAGCGCGACGGCGACTACGTCTGCCTGCGCGTCAGCGACACCGGCATCGGCATCGACGCCGACTTCATTCCGCATTTGTTCGACGAGTTCAAGCAGGAATCGACCGGGCTGGCGCGGCTGCACGAGGGCAGCGGCCTCGGCCTGGCCATCACGGCCCGCCTGGTCAAGCTGATGGACGGCGATATCTTCGTCGAAAGTGAGAAGGGCCGGGGCAGCACGTTCTCGATTGTCTTCCCCGTCCACGAGCCGGTCGTGGCAGAGCCTACCGCCGTGAGTTGAACCTGCGCCGGCGTTGGTCTCGGACTGTTCGAGGGTTATATTCCCGGCGGCGCGGCCTCCTCGCGCCCGTCCCTCCGTTCACCAGCGACCATTGCGCATGCGTCGCCTCTGGATGCTTCTTTTGCTGCTGCCGATGGGCACCGCACTGGCGCAGGCCCCCGACGCCGTCTACACCAACGCCCGCATCTGGACGGGCAACCCGGCGCAGCCGTGGGCCGAGGCCCTGGCCGTCGGCGGCGAGGCCGTCCTGGACGTGGGGCCGGCGGCGCGCGTCGAGGCGCTGGCCGGGGCCGCCACGCGCCGGGTAGACCTCGCAGGCCGCCTCGTCGTGCCCGGCTTCATCGACAACCACACGCACTTCCTCGCCGGCGGCTTTCAACTGGCCAGCGTGGACCTGCGCGACGCCGACACGCCCGAAGCCTTCGCCCGCCGCCTGGGCGCCTTCGCCGCTACGCTGCCCGAAGGCCGCTGGATCACCGGCGGCGACTGGGACCACGAACGCTGGGGCGGCGCCCTGCCCCGGCGCGACTGGATCGACAGCCTCACCGCCGGGCATCCCGTCTTCGTCAGTCGCCTCGACGGCCACATGGCCCTGGCTAACTCGGCGGCGTTGGAGCGGGCCGGCGTCACCGCCGCCACGCCCGACCCCGACGGCGGCGCCATCGTCCGCGACCCGGCCACCGGCGAGCCGACGGGCGTCCTCAAAGACGAGGCAATGGCGCTGGTCAGGCGCGTCCTCCCCGACCCTCCCGAGGCCGAACTGGACGAGGCGCTGGAGCGAGCCATGGCGCACGCGCTGGCGCACGGCGTCACGCAGGTGCACGACATGGGCAGCCTGGGCGGATGGACCGACCTGGCCGTCTACCGACGCGCCCGCGAGGCCGGGCGCCTTCGGCTGCGCCTCTACGCCTTCGTGCCGCTAGGCACCTGGCCCCGCCTGGCCGACTACGTGCGGGAAAACGGGCGCGGCGACGGCTGGCTGCGCTGGGGCGGCCTCAAGGGCTTCGTCGACGGCTCGCTCGGCTCCACCACCGCCTGGTTCTACGCCCCCTACGACGACGCCCCCGAAACCGCCGGGCTGCTCGTTACCGACACCACCGCCCTGCGCCGGTACATCCTCCAGGCCGACGCCGCCGGGCTGCACCTGGCCGTCCACGCCATCGGCGACCGCGCCAACGACTGGCTGCTCGAGCGCTACGCCGAGGCCGTGGCGCGTAACGGCCCGCGCGACCGCCGCTTCCGCATCGAGCACGCCCAGCACCTCGCGCCCGCCGCCATCGAACGCTTCGCCCGCCAGGGCGTCCTCCCCTCGATGCAGCCCTACCACGCCATCGACGACGGGCGATGGGCCGAAAAACGCATCGGCCCGGTGCGCATCCAGACCACCTACGCCTTCCGCGCCCT
>JBFGTT010000062.1:0-10675 GCA_041565995.1 Rhodothermales bacterium | reverse complement strand
GCAGGCCCTCGGCGGTGGCCACGAGTGTGTCGCCGGTCACGCATGGGTTGCTCGAGTTGATCGGCGCGGTGTTTTTGCAGGTGTGCCAGCGCTGGATGGTGTCCTCGTACTGCGCGCCGGGGTCGCCGCAGACGTGCGTGCCTTCGGCCATCTTGTGCAGGACGCGGGCGGCGTCCACCTCTTCGAGGGTCTTGCCCGTGGTGACGGCGCGCAGGCCGAAGCGCTCGCCGCGCTCGGCGGCCTCCATGAAGGCGTCCGTCAGGCGCACGCTCTGGTTGACGTTCTGGAAGGCGACCGACCCGTAGGCCGGGCCGTTGAACGAGCCGTCGTACCCCTGCTCGATCAGCGCCCACGCCTTGCGCTCCTCGTTCTGCTTGGCCTCGACGAACTCCAGGATGTCCGGGTGCCAGCACTTGAGCGTCTGCATGATGGCGGCGCGGCGCGTTTTCCCTCCACTCTTGATGGTGCCGCCCGTGGCGTCCTGCACGCGCATAAAGGAGACCGGGCCGCTGGGGATGCCGCCGCCGGAGAGCTTCTCGTTCGAAGAGCGCAGCGTCGACCAGTCCGCGCCCACGCCGCTGCCGAACTTGAACAGGCGAGCGCTCTCGCCCATCAGCTTCCAGATGTCGTCGATGGAGTCGTTGACCGAGATGATAAAGCACGCCGAGGCCTGCGGGCGCTCGTAGGGATCGACCGGGACGACCTCCTGCCGCTGGCGGTCCCAGCCGTAGATAGTCTTTCCGCCAGTGTCTCGCACGCCGTACTGGTGGTGCAGGCCTACGTTGAACCAGACGGGGCTGTTGAAGGCGCCGTACTGGTGCAGGCACAGCCACGTCAGCTCGTCGTAGAAGCGCTCGCCGTCCTGCTCCGAGGCGAAATAATGCTGGGCCAGGCCCCAGTCGGCAATCGTGCGGGTGACGCGGTGGATGAGCTGGCGCAGCGAGTGTTCGCGTCCGCCTTCGGCGGGGTCCAGGCCGCTCTGGGAGACGTCGCCGTAGAAATACTTTGAGGCGACGACGTTGGTGGCCAGCAGGCTCCAGCTTCTGGGAAACTCGACGCCCGGCTGCTCGAAGACCGCCTCGCCGCGGGGGTTGCGGATGGCGGCGTCGCGCGTCTCCCAGGCGAGCGTCTCGAAGGGGCGTTCGCCTTCGCGGGTGAAGACGCGCTCGATGGAGAGCCCTTGCGCGAGGCGCTCCGGCGGAGGCAGCGCGCCGGTAATCTGCTCGTCGAAGAACGTAGGGGCGGCGGTCGGCGGTACAGCCTGGGACATTTTTTCCTCCACGTGCCTGGTGTAAGGTGGGTACGGACTTTCGTCGGCGGAAAGCTTCAGCGGGACAAGGGTGCCCGGCGGCGGGGCAGGCGTCGGTCCGCACGGCAGAGAAGCGTGGGGTAGGCGCTCAGAAACCTCGGCGTGCACGGGGAGGCACGCCGCAAAAAGGAGCCGACCTGGATCCAGCCGCGACCGTAGATGAATAACGGTTTACCGCATGGGGCGATAAACCGCTGAACCGAAATCGGGGCCGGGCGCCTACTAATAAATTATACGAGAGGCCGTTATGCAAGCATTATTTTTCCACATTTTTTCGGCACGGGCTTTGGGTGAATTTCCGCAGCGGAAATCGGCCGGGGCGGTTTTTTTGTGGGATTTCAGGCTAGCCGGGGCGGTTGCATGTCCGTTATTGACCCAGGCCGAGAGCCAGACGCCGAAACGAACACAAGTTATCCACAGCCCGCTGGATTTTTAGACCAATAACGGTTCTTTGGCAGCTACAATAACGGAAGTTCGGCAGGCGACCCGGCGCTCGGCGCACGACCCAAACAGAGGCCTGCGCCGAAGGCACCCACGGGCACCGGCCCAGCCCCGCCAGCTAAGGCAGCGCTAGTAGTCGTCGTCGTCGAAATCGCCGAAGTCGTCGTCGTCGACGTCGTCGTCGTCGAAATCATCGTCGTCGAAGTCGTCGTCGTCGAAGTCGTCGTCGTCGAAATCGTCGTCGAAATCGTCGTCGTCGTCGACATCATCGTCGTCGAAGTCTTCGTCGTCGAAGTCGTCGTCGACGTCGCCGAAGTCATCGTCGTCGAACTCTTCTTCGTAGGCCAGGGGCGCAAGCGCGACTTCTTCGGCTTCGAACGGGGCGGTTAAGCTCATGGCACAGCGTAGGCTGGTTGGATAGACAAGGCCGGGCGGCGGCGCCTCCGGCCTGAGGCGGTTGCTGCCAGCACGGACGGCAGGTTGCGCATAAGCAAAGAAAGAAACATCCGGGCAGAAAAAGCAAGAGCCGGCGGTTGGTTCCGGGAAAATTTTTACATCAGATCTTTTTCCTGCGCGCCCGCTTCGGGGGAATCTCGGAGGCGACGGCGTCGTTTACAGCATCACGCTTTCGGCCTCCTTCACCCAGACCAGACGAGCGCTTTTTTTATGCGAGACCTCAACGAACGCAGTGCCTATCCGCATCCCGAAGATTTCGAGGTGATGCGGCCCGAATACACCGAACTCGAAGACGGGTACTTCCAGGCATCGATCACGGTGACGCCGTTTCGGGTCACGGGCAAGAGTACCACGAAGCCGGGCGCGCGCCGGGCGGCCCTCTACGAGGCGCACAAAACCTACCGTTCTTACCACCCCTCCTACCGCGTCAAAAGCCCATTCCCGGAAGCCTTCGTCGACCAGGAGGGCGTCTCGTGGAAGCGCATCCCGGCCATGCGCCGCGACACCACGGGCGACTACGCCTTCAGCGACGAGGACGGCGAGGAGGACTACGCGGACATCGAGCAGATGTTGATGTGGGACGTACGCCCCGTCGGCCAGCCCGCCGAGGAGGAAGACTAGGGCGTGTCTGCAACGTCCCCCCATTCTTGCGCAGGGGCAGGCTTCGGAGCGGCGTGTGTTTTTACCGGTCGCTCCTACGGAGCTTCATCGTTGGGCTGGGGCAGTGCTACAAACAGGCCGCCCTTCCAGGGCTTCTCGACGAGTACTACCCGTTCTGTGGAATGACTGTGCAAGCTAAAGGGGGTGTCATCCTGACGACTTCCTGCCTCCGCAGAGGGACAGGCTACGGGAGGAAGGATCTGTCAGGTATGTGGGCGAACGTCCGTACCCCCTCAGCATCGTGAAACGCGAGGGTGCCTCGCTGAACCGTTTCCGGGAGCATCCTCACGTTTTAGGTTTGACGCTCTACAGCTCACGCTCTCTCCAGATGGGCACGAACTTTCGTGCAAGGGTACCCACGTCATTCAATTCCAGAGCACGTCGACGGAGACGGGCAGGTGGTCGGAGATTTTGCGGGCGTCGCGGAGCGTCCGGAAGGCGTCGGTGAAGTCGATCACGCCGGCGGCCTCCACGCGTAGCGGCGCGGCTTCGTAGAAGATGTTGTCGTATTCGTTGGCGAGGTGCTGGCCGTCCTTGCGCCGCATGCGGATGCTGGTTTTCTGATCGACGATGGCGGGCCGGTAGCCGGCGGCTTTGAGCGCGTCGAAGGCGTCGTGCTGCTCCGAGAGGTTGAAGTCGCCCAGGATGAGCAGGTGGTCGTCGGGGTAGCGTTGGTGGAGTTGGTCGAGCCAGGCGATTTCGTCGGCGGGTTTTTTGGCGGTGGGAACGGCGTGGAAGCTGGCGACGAGCATCCGCCGGCCCTGCGGCGTCTCGAAGCGGGCCAGGTACGGTTCGCGGTCGAGGGCATCGGCCAGCGACGGCTCCAGCCAGGGTCGCCCGGCCAGGCGCACGCGCGAGGGTTTCCAGAGAAAGGCGTAGCGCTCGGAGCCTTGCCCGGTGGTAGGGTCGCTGACGACGTAGTCCCACTGGGCGCCGCTGCGGTCGAGTTGGGCGTCGAGGCGGGCTACGGCCTGCGCGCCTTTCGGGCTGGTGATGACTTCCTGCATGGCCACCACGTCGAAGTCGCGCAGCAAGGAGGCGATGAAGGCCACCTCCTGCTCGTCTTTCGAGCCGCCGAAGTTGAGCAGGTTCCACGTCACGAGCCGGACGCGGTCGGCGCCGTCCGCCGGCTGTTCTCCGGCGCCTTCCGCCGCCTCGCCGGGCGAAGCCTTCGTGGCGACGCCTTCGGACGACGCCGGGCCGGCGGGCGGTGCCTGGTAGGTGAGGATGTAGTAGGCCGCCAGGAGGGCGACGGCCAGGATGACGACGACGGCGACTTTGCGCATGGCGCTGTGGGGCTGGGCATCGGGACGCGAAACATCCGCAAGGTACGAAAACCCGGCTACAGGTGGAAAGCCGCCGCCTACCGCCGCGCGACGATCCAGAGCGCGTGGACGAGGCCGGGCACGTAACCCAGCAGCGTCAGCAGCACGTTGAGCCAGAACGCCCCGCCCGCCCCCGTCTTCAGAAACACGCCCAGCGGCGGGACGACGACCGAGAAAAACATCCGTAGCAGGTCCATCGCTGGCCGGGCCGGTAGATTCAGAGTCCTTCGCAGAGGTCGCTCAGCGGCGGGCGGTGCCGCTCGCCGAAGCAGCTGAAGCAGACGCCGGCGGCGACGGTCTTCAGGGGTTGGTGCTCGGCCACCACGTCGCGATAGGTGAGGTAGCAGGCCAGCGCCGCCTCGGCCCGCTTGCGGTCCGCTTCGCTGAAATCCACGACGCAGTCGATGGCCTCGGGCGGCGAGCCTTTGAGGTGGGCGGGGCGGCCCGTGTCGTCTGCTTCGGGCAAGGTGAAAAACGCCAGCCGCCGCAGGTAATCGGCCCCGTCGGCCCACAGGGCGCAGACGACGCGCTTGACGACGGCGTGGGCGACGAGGTGGTCCGGGTGCCCGCTGATGCCGTGCACGGCGTAGGTGACGACGACGGCGGGCCGCAGGCGCGCCACGTGCGTGGCGACGGCGTCTTCGAGCACGATCGGGTTGAGGTCGGCGAGGCCGCCGTCGGGAAAGCCGAGCACGGTCAGGTCGGTCAGGTTGAGCGCGCGGGCCACGGCCTGCATCTCGGCGTAGCGCGCGGCGCCCATCTCGGCCTTCGAATAGCCCAGTTTGTGGCGTTGCGCCGTAGCCTCGCCGCGCGTGAGGGTGAGCAGGCAGACCTCGTGCCGCTGCCGTAGCTGCCGGGCCATCACCGGCGCCGGGCCGAACGATTCGTCGTCGGGATGCGGGAAGATGTAGAGGATGCAGGCCATGGCGCAGGGACGTTTCGGAACGCTCCATGTTCAACATAAATCGCCTGGAAAGCAAGGGGGGTGTTACGTGTGGACGTGTGGACGTGTGGACGAAAAAGAATAAGTCGCCGTCTCGTCATCCCTGTGGTTCGTCGGCCTCTTCGATGATTTCGTGGAAGACGGTTGCGCCGGTGCGGAGCATACGCCGGACGTAGGGATGGCACAGCTTGCAGCGCTCTCCGAAGGTCACGCGCGCCTGCAACGCCTCGACGCTGCGCGCGCCCGTGGCGTCGGCGACGGCCTTCAGTGCGGCAAACGTCTCCTGAAAACAATAGCAGCGGTCGATGCGCATGGCGGGTAGCCGTCGGCCACCGGCGAAACATTGCTCCGGCTGAACGTTCAGCGTCTCAACAGTTCGATGTGCGAGGGCGAGGGGCCGACGATGAAGCGATCCACCTGGGCGCCTCTGCGGTCGAGGACGACGACGGCCCCGGCGGCGGCTACGTCCGGGCCGCCGGCGCCGCTGCGGGCGAAGCGGGCCAGGTAGAGCCGCCGCGCCACCGCGTCGTAGGCCACCGCCGTCAGCCCCGTCAGGCGGGGATCCTGCGGCGCGGCGATCTCCGCCGCCAGCGTGTGCGCCCCGGTGTCGATGCGGTAGACCAGCCCGGCGTCGCCGCTGAGCACGTAGGCTTCGTCGATCTGCGGCACGGCGTAAGCCGCCTGCGTGAAGTTGCTCGATCCGAGTTGCCGTTCGAAGGCGATGCGGCCCACGACGGTCTCGGCGCGCGGGTTGACGAAGACGACCTGCCCGTTCGTCTGCTCCAGGACCTCGGTGAAGTCGTCGTTGAAGACGGTCTTGCCCTGGCAGACCACCATCACCTCGTCCTGGCCGTCGACCACCAGATCTTTGGGTCCGTCGCAGCCCAGTTCGACGGCGCCGACGACGCGGTCCGTCCGCGTGTCGATGACCGAGAGCGTGGTGCCGTCGCCCAGCGTGCCGTAGTTGGCGACGAAGGCGCGGTCGTCCACCACCACGATGCCTTCCGGCGAGGCGCCCACTTCCAGGGCCTCGCCGGCGACCTTGTTTGCGGCCAGGTCGATGACCGAGACGAGGCCGTTGGCGCCGAAGACGAAGTTGGTGGCGTAGGCCTTGGCGTCGTCGACGAAGGCCAGGTAGCGGGGCGCCGGCAGGTTCTGGATCTGCCCGGTGCGGCGGCCCGACGCCAGGTCGAGCAGGTCGATGCGGCCCGTGCTGAAGGTGTTGACGGCCACGTAGGCGCGGCCCGCGCGCAGGGCGAGGCTCTGGCTGAAGCCGCCGAGGTCTTCGAGGTGTGCGGCCTGCCCGGTGGCCGGGTCGTAGACTGTCAGGAAGCCGTTCTGGTCGCCGAAGTTGCCGCCGTTGGCGACCACCACGCCCTCGACGGCGCCGAAGGTAAACGTGGCCGTGTCTTCGCCGCCGAAGAGGTCGCAGCCGAAGAGCAGCAGCGGGGCGGCCAGCAGGAACGCCGTCAGCGCGTGCCTCGGATGGATGGTGCGGGGAGGGTGCATGGTCTTGGTCAGGGGTTGAAATCGAGGGTGAACCGGACCCGCGCGTGGCGGGGCGGCATGGGATAGAAACGGACGATGGAGTAGGCGCTGTCGAAGAGGTTTTCGACGGCCAGCGAGAGCGTGGCCGCCACGCTGCCGAGCGTGCGCCGGTAGCCGAGTTGCGCGTCGAACACCCGGTAGGCGGGCAGGCGCATCGAGGCGTCGGTGGTCAGAAAACGCGGCCCGACGAGGCGGCCCGAGAGGTCGAGCCGGAAGGCGCCGCGCGCCGCGCCCAGGTGGAGCTTGAGTTGCTCGCGCGGCTCGTAGCGCAGCGGTTGCCCGTAGGACGGCGCCGCCGGGTCGGAGCGGTCGCGGGCGTCGGCGAGGGTGAAGGTGAGGCCGCCGTCGAGCGCGGTAGCGGCCAGCGCAAGCTGCCCGCGCAGCGAAGCCTCCATCCCCCGCGTGACGACGCGCCGCAGGTTGGCGGGCCGCCACACCTGCACGCCGGCGTCGACGAAGCCGGGCTGCCAGACGATCTGGTGGCGCAGGCGGGTGTAGAAAAACGTCACCTCGGCCTCGACGCCGCCCGCGCGGAGGCGGGGTTGCAGGAGCAGGCCCGCGTCGGCGCTCCAGCCGCGCTCGGCCTTCAGGTCCGGGTTGCCGCCGGGCTGCCAGAAGCGCTCGTTGAAGGTCGGCGCGCGGAAGGCTCGCCCGGCGCTGCCCTTGAGGCGCAGCCCGCTCCAGGCCAGCGGCTGCACGTTGACGCCCACCTGCGGGCTGAGCGCGAGCGTCCGGATGCCCTCGGTGTCGTAGCGGTCGAAGCGGAGGGCGGGGTAGAAGAGCCAGCGTCCGTAGGCGCCCGTGCCCTGGACGAAGGCGCTCAGGCGCGTCTGCCCCACGCCGCCGCCCACGTCGGCCCGGTCGAAGCCGGCCGCCGCGCCGCCCACGGCCAGCCAGCGCCGCCCGGCGGCGACGCGCGCGCGGGCGTCGAGGTCGAAGGATCGGGTGCGGGCGGTATCGGCGACGGCGGCGGCGGGGTTGGCATAGCGTTGCCAGGTCCGCTGCGCCGCGCCTTTGATCTCCAGGAGGCCTCCGGCGAAGCGCGTCTCGGCGGCGGCCCAGAGGCGCAGGTGGCGGTCCCACTGACGGGCGCCGCCGGGGGGGGCGTTGCCGGGGCCGGGCAGCCCGCGCCGGGCGCCGTTGAACCAGCCGGCCACCGAGAGCCGCTGCCGCGCGCCCCGATAGACGGCCCGCCCGAAGAGCGTCGCCAGCGAACGGTCGGCGCCGGCGCGGCGCACGTCTTGCGGCGGGAAGAGCGTCTCGTTGCGGTAGGGGAAGTCGCCGTCGGCGCGGCTGACTTCCGCCGAGGCTACGGCGGCCAGGCGGGCGCTGCCGCCGGAGGCCACGACGCCCAGGCTGCGCTCGCCGTAGGCGCCGTAGCCGCCCGAGGCCTTGAGGCGGCCCGGCCCTTCGGCGTGCAGCGTGCCCAGGCGCACCACCCCGCCCAGCCCCTCGGCGCCGTAGCCGCCCGAGGCCGAGCCGTGAAACACCTCGACCGATTCGAGCAGCACGGTGGGCAGCAGCGAGAGATCGACCTGGCCCGTCTGCGGGTCGGCCACGCGGAGGCCGTCGAGCAGGAGGAGCGTGTGGGCGCTGCCGGTGCCGCGCAGCGAGAGCGTCGCCAGGCCGCCGCTGCCGTAGCGCTTGACGAAGAGGCCGCTGCGGGCCTCCAGCAGGTCGGCCACGGTGCGGGCACCGGCGGCTTCGGCGTCGGCGGCGTCGAGCGTGGCGAGGCGGCCCGGGGCCGTCGCCGGGGCGGGGCGGTCGCGGTCGGCCTCGACCTCCACGCCGGGCAGCACGACGACGGTGGTGTCGCGCTGCGCCTGCGCCCGCAGGGGGCACAGCAGCGCCAGCAATAAGCAGATATGCAGAGGGGATTTCATCAAAAAGCCCGAACCTCAAAAGCGAGATCCGGGCCGTCGATCCGGGCCCGGGCTGCGAGCAGCAGCGGAGGATGGGCCAGGTCGATCATGCCACGGACCTCAGTTCCCGGAGGCAGCGTCGGCATCGTCGCCTGCTGGCAGGTCTCCTGACTCGCTGCTGAAAGGCGCTCCACGAGAGCCTTTCAAAAGGGGATGGCTCCACACCCGGCCTTCCCGCCCCGACGTATCGAGACCGTGACCGGGTGCTTCTTCGCCGTCCCCCTCTGGCATTTCGACGCATCGACCTGCCAGGCAGCCTACAGTTGCGGGTACAGTTCCGGACTTTTCCATTGCGGAATGCGGATTGGGGATTGCGGATTGGTCTCCTGAGGTACCCAATTCGCAATCCGCCTTCCGAAATCCGCCATCAAATCACCGGATTCCCTGTTACGCGATCCCGGCGCGGGGGCCGGGACCGGATTGACCAGCGGCGTATGCAAAAGAACCGATGGTAAGCTAGTCGCGGCGGGCCGAAAAACCAAGCCCTTCATTGCTTTTTGCCCGAACGTCCGCCGCCGCGCCCGGCAGGCCCCTCCGGCGTCTGAGGGGCGCTTTGCCGCGCCGTGCCGGGCTTCCCCACAGCCGGTGCGGGGGTTTACCCTACAGGCCAGCCCTGCTATTCCCTACAGGCAAGTGAGAAGAACGCTGGCAAGCGCAGGGCGGCGGGCGTGGTAATTTTGGCCCGTTATCCCATCGGGGGCCGGATGCCGTGCCGACCCTTTTCTCGCTACCGAATCCCCTCCGCCATGAAAAGCGCTGCTTTGCCTTACGGATTGATCTTCCTCGTCTTCCTTTTCGCTGCCTGCGGCGGCGCTGCCGACGACGGGCAGCCTCCGGCCACGCAGGCCGACGGGCTTTCGCAGGCCGAGTTGGAGAACGGCATCGGCCCGATCAAAAGCGTCGCGCTGGAGGCCGAAATCGACGAGGCGCTGGCCGAGCGGGGCGAAGTGATCTTTGCGAGCAAGTGCACGGCCTGCCACAAGATGGAGGAGCGCTACGTGGGGCCGCCGCTGGGCCAGGTGCTCGCGCAGCGGACGCCGGCCTACGTCATGAACATGATGCTCAACCCGGACGAGATGGTGCAGAAGCACCCCGAGGCGAAGGCCCTGCTGGCGCAGTACTTCACGCCCATGCCCAACCAGAACCTGACCGAAGACGACGCGCGGGCCGTGCTCGAATACCTTCGCGCGCACCAAAGCGAAACCGAGGACGACGAGGCGGAATGACCCGCCTGGCGGCCTCCCCATCCCCCTGCCCTAAACATCACGGAGCATCCACCATGAACACCTTCACCCGCAATCTGCTGCTCAGCTTCGGCGCCGTGGTGCTGGCCGGCGTCGCGTTCTTTGCCTGCCAGACCACCGGCTCGCAGCGCGCCGGCAGCAGCGACGCCGCCACGCAGGTCTACGTCGCCCCCGGCGAGTACGACGAGTTCTACTCGTTCATGTCCGGCGGCTTCAGCGGCAACGTGACCGTCTACGGCCTGCCTTCGGGGCGGCTGCTCAAGACCGTCCCCGTCTTCTCGCAATTCCCCGAAAACGGCTGGGGCTACAGCGAGGAAACCAAGGCGATGCTCAACACCTCCTACGGCTTCGCCCCGTGGGACGATGCCCACCACCCCGAACTCTCGATGACCGACGGCGTGCCCGACGGACGCTGGCTCTTCATCAACGCCAACAACACCCCCCGCGTGGCTCGCATCAACCTGACCACGTTCGAGACCGACGAGATCGTCGAGATCCCCAACTCGGCGGGCAACCACGGCTCGCCCTTCATCACGCCGGACTCGAAGTACATCGTGGCCACCACCCGCTTTAGCGTCCCGGTGCCGCAGCGCGACATGTCCATTGCCGACTACAAGGGCAACTTCAAGGGCATGCTCTCGTTCATCCGCGCCGATCAGCCCGGCCAGATGGACGTGGCCTTCCAGGTGCTCGTGCCCGGCTACAACTACGACCTCGCGCACGCCGGCAAAGGCCCCTCCTATGGGTGGATGTTCTTCACCTCCTACAACAGCGAGGAAGCCCACACGCTGCTGGAGGTCAACGCCTCGCAGAACGACAAGGACTTC
>JBFGTT010000061.1:0-10675 GCA_041565995.1 Rhodothermales bacterium | reverse complement strand
TGCACCGGGACGGCCTGGCCGTGCGAACGCAGCCAGTTTGCGACGTGTTCGCGCTTGACGTCGTCCCAGCGCGGGGCGGAAATGTAGGCGTTGACAAAGGCGTCCTCCTGCTCGAAGACATCAAAGTCCAGGTCGCCCAGTTCGGCGATGAGGAACTCCTGCAAGTCCCCCTCGACGTAGATCTTCAACTCGACCGTGTGCATGGTTCCAGGCTCGTGGTGCGGGGGGGGCCTGGAGGTATAGTAAGCAGGATTTCAGGCAACAATGCAAGCCTTCGGCGCCGAACGTTGCAGCTAATTCTCCGCGTTGGGGGCGGGCGGGGCGTCGGCGACGCGGTAGATGGTCATGCCCCAGTCCTCCGCGCCGGACGGGGCGCCGCCGCCGAAGTCGCCGTAGTGGTGGCCCCAATCGGTTTTGAAGCGGGCGACGTAGCGGCCCTGCGGCAGCGGGAGGATCCCGTCGAAGCGGCGGTTGCTCTGGTCGCCGCCGGCGGGGCGGGTGTTCTCGAAGCTCATCTGCCATACCTTGTCGCCGGTGTCGGCCTGTTCGATCCAGCCGAAGTCGTGCTGGTCGCTGAGGGTGATTTCGCCGAGGGCGACGACGTGCAGGCGGGCGGGTTTTTCCAGCGTGAAGGGCTGTATTTCGTCGACGTCGCCGCCGAGCTTACGCCAGGCCACGAGCGGCGCGCCGGCGTGCAGGACGGAGCCGGGCGGCGGCGGCGGCGCGTGGAGGCCGCTCCAGGGGTCGGGCAGCAGGCTGAAGGCGGCGGGGTCGAGCGTGGGCGTCAGCGCGGCGAGCGTCACGCCCCAGCGTTCGGGGTGGTCGGGGCGGGCGGCGTTCCAGTCGTCGAAGGCGTGCGAGTCGTCGGTCTTGTAGCGGAGCGTGTAGACGCCGGGTTCGAGGTGCAGGAAAGCCACTTCGAGGCGGTTCTTGGCGGCGCCGCCGGCAGGTCCGGAGGTGGCGTCGGTCATGGCCCAGACGGTGCGCCGCCCGCCGGGTTCTTCCTTGAACAGCTCGCCGTAGTCGTAGGCGGTGCCGTCCTGGATCTCGCCCATGCAGGCGACGACGACGTCGAGGGGTTGGAACACTTCGAAGCGCTGGCTCCGCTCCTCGTAGTCGGGCACGCGGGTGAAGCTGATGAGGGGCGGGCGCGAGGTCCAGGGATCGAAGGCGGCCACGGCGTCGGCGTCTTCGGAGAAGAGCGAGAGGCCCCAGGCGGCCGGATCGAAGGGCGGGTTGCCGCGCCAATGGTTGTAGGCGTGCCGGCTGTCGGTGAGGGCGACGGCGCGGTAGAGGCCGGCTTCGAGGGCCACCTCGCCCTGAAAACGTCGGTTGCGCGCCAGGCCCCCGGCAGGCTCCGTGTTCTGCCGGGTCATCTCCCAGACGCGCTCCCCCGTCAAGGCTTTTTCGATCCAGCCGTAATCGTCGCGGTCGTCTTCGATTTCGCCGACGGCGTAGAGGTTCAGGCGCGTGGGCCGTTTGACTTCGAAGAGGTAGACGGCCCGCTGCTCGTCGTTGAGCGGTGCCAGGGCCTTGAGGAGGTTGGGCGAGGACGTGGTGAGGTCGTCGAGGCGGTACGGCTCCAGGGCGCGGGCGCGGGCGTCGGCGTCGGCCAGGCGGAGCACCAGTTGCCAGGCGTCGGCGTCGCTGCGCCAGCGGCGGCTGTCCCGGCCGTCGAAGGTGGCGCCGTAGCTGGCGTAGAAGACGTCGTAGAGGCCCGCCTCGAGGATCAGCGTGTCGGCCTGTACCCGCGCCAGATGGCTCCGGCCCGTCTCGACCGTGGCCGGGTCCATGCGCCAGACCACCGCGCGGTCGGCGCGCCGCACGATCCAGCCGTAGGCGGCCAGCGCCGCCGGCACCGCCGCCGGATCGAACGACCCCGTCGCGCTGACGACGACCTTCGACGGCTGCTGCACCTCGAACGCCTTGTGCGCCAAGCGGTGCGGCTCCAGGTCTACCAGGACCACCAGGCCGCTCGGCGGCGGCGGACCGCTCACCAGGCGGACGACCACCAGCAAGCCCAGCACGACCAGGAGCGTGAGTTGCAGGCGGATGAGGCTGCGTTTTTTCATGGCATGGCAACGGGGGAAGGCAGGGGTTCGGTTCCGGCATCTACGCAGACCCGCGCGCGAAGTTACCCGCTGCGCCGCGCCGTGTTTTACGTTTCACCTCCGGAGCCGTACTTTGCCGGGGCGCCGCCCCCCCGGCGGCAGCGCGATTGTAACAATTGGTTCTGCCGAAGAGTATCAGGGCCGATGGCGCCACGAAGCATCGAAGGCGCTCCGCGACGGATCTCACCCAGTATGCCGGCGGCGCACATGCCCGTTCCGCTGTTAGCCAGACTACCCCGTGCAGGCCGCCTCGGCGCCCTGAAGACGCGTACGCGGATCGTGCTGCTGCTCGTGGTCTTCGCGGTGTTCTACGTGCTCGGCTTCAGCTACCACCTCATCCGCTGGACCGCCGAAGACCCCCCCGCCACCACCGTCGCGCTGCTCTACAACCTGGCCATCCTGGCCTGTTACGGCGCGCTGTGGCTGCTGCTCTCGCACCTGTTCCGCCGCCGCCAGGCCACGCCCGCCAAAATCTTCTGGACGACCCTCGTGCTGGGGGTCTTCCTGATCGGCCTGGCCTTCCTGCTCTCGCGCATGGGCCGCCCGGCCGGCCTGACGGGCGCCACCGCCGGCTTCGACTACGACACCGGGGTGCCGCTGACGCTGGCGACCGTCATCAAGATGAACCTGCTGAGTCTGCTAGTGACGACGTTCTTCTTCATCTTGCTGCTGCGCTTCCGGGACCTGGTGCTCTTCAAACGCACCAAGAGCAGCCAGCGCAACTGGTACCTGATGCTGGGCTTCATGGCGCTGGCCGCGCTGACGACCTTCATGAAACCGCCCGTGGAAGAGATCAGCCTGGTGCAGGGCCTGGCGATGGTCCCGACCATCGCGCTCATGGTGATCAACTCGTTCCGCGTCTCCTGGATCGTCCACCTGACGTTCCGGGAGAAGACGATCATCATCGGCCTCTCGACGTTGCTGCTGGCGATGCTGGGCACGGGCCTGGTGGCCGGGAGCGAGAGCCTGCTGCCCTACGCCTCGCCCTTTCTCAACCACTACAGCTTTCCGCTGAGCTTCTTCGGGCTGCTGGCGATGATCTTCGGCATCCTCTACTGCATCACGGCGCTGCTCTCGCTGATCTTCCACCTGCCCACCACCGGCGACTTCCAGCGCAAGGCCGACGAGATGGCGGCCATGCACTCGCTCACGCACCTGGTCAACCAGGTCTTCGACCCCGAAAAGCTGGTCACGACGATCACCGCCTCGCCCGTCGAAGCCGGCTCGGCCGACGCCGCCTGGCTGGCCGTGGCCGACCCCGTAACCGGCTCGCTACGCCCCCGCGTGATCGCCACGCACAACATCTCCCCGGCGCTGGTGGCCGAACTGGTGGATACCGGCGCCTTCTACCAGGACGTGCTGGCCTCGCACGAGCCGCTGCTGCTCGAACAGGCCGTGGCCGACCATCGCCTCGACGCCCGCCCCGGCGACGGCCTCGGCAGCCTGCTCGTGACGCCGCTCATCGCCCGCGACGAGGTGCTCGGCGCGCTCTTCGTGACCCGCGAGGTCACGCACGGCTTCGAAAAAGACGACGTGGAGGCCATCAGCGTCTTCGCTGCGCAGGCGGCCCTGGCCCTCGACAACGCCCGCCTCTTCGAAGAACAGATCGAGAAGGAACGCATGGCGCGCGAGCTGGCCATCGCCCGCGAGGTGCAGCACAAGCTGCTGCCGCAACGGCTGCCCACGCTCGAAGGCGTCACGCTGGCCGCCTCCAGCGTCTCGGCCCACGAAGTCGGCGGCGACTACTACGACTTCGCGCCCCTCGACGCGCGCCGCCTGGCCTTCATCGTCGCCGACGTGTCGGGCAAGGGCACTTCGGCGGCTTTTTACATGGCCGAGATGCAGGGCGTCTTCCGCTCGGTGAGCCACCTGGCGCCCGACCCGCTCGAGTTCCTCACGCACGCCAACCGCGCCCTGGCCAGTTCGCTCGAAAAGAACGTCTTCATCTCGGTCATCTACGGCCTGCTCGACCTCGAGCAGGAGGAGCTGGTGCTGGCCCGCGCCGGGCACTGCCCCGCCGCGACGATCAACCTCCACGGCGAGGCCCGCTTCCTGCGCTCGCAGGGCCTGGGCCTGGGCCTCGACCGCGGCGCGCTCTTCCGCAAGACGCTCGCCGTCGAGCGCCTCTCGCTACACCCCGGCGACGTGTTCGTGCTCTACACCGACGGCGTCGTCGAGAGCCGACGCGCCGACGGCGAAGAGTACGGCTACGACCGCCTGCTCGAGGCCCTCCGCGCGCATCGCCACGAAGACGCCGCCGACCTGCACGCCTCGCTGCTGGCCGACCTCGACGCCTTCCTCGGCGACATCGACCACTACGACGACGACCTGACGCTGGTGGTGCTCAAATGGCACGGCTTCGACCTGGCGCGCGCCGCCTCCGTGGCCGACGCCGGGCAGCAAACCCCGCACCCGCGTGCCCTGACCCTCGAATAACTGCCGTAACTTCCGTACACTGACTGCGTTCATCGGCTTTCCCCAACAAGACGTCCCCGTTTTCCATGAGCAACTTCTCCGTCGGATTTCGCACCAAGGGCGCCATCCTGGTGCTGGCGCTGCAGGGCGAACTGGACGCGCACACGGCTTCCGAACTCGAAGCGGCCATCCGGAAGTGTCAGGAAGAAAACAGCTACCAGATCATCGTCAACGGCGAGAACCTCCAGTACATCTCCAGCGCCGGCCTCGGCGTCTTCATGGCCCACATCGAGGAAGTACGCGAAAACGGCGGCGACATCAAGATCGCCGCCCTGCAACCGAAGGTCTTCAACGTCTTCGACCTGCTGGGCTTCCCCATGCTCTTCGACATCGTCGAGACCGAGGCGGAAGCGCTGGCCCGTTTCGAAAACGCCGAAGCCTGAGCACCCGGCGTTGATTCACGACCGCGTCACAAACCCCGGCACACGCTTTGCGATGACAGCACGTACTTCCTGCTAAGCACCCGACGACCGTGGCCCGCTCCGTCCATACGAAAACCATTCCCAGCTCGACGCGCTACCTTGAGGACGTGCGCCAGTTCGTCGTCACACTCGCCCAGCAGGCCGATTTCCCGGAGGACACCGTCGAAAAGTTCAAGATCGCCGTGGACGAGGCCTGTACCAACATCATCGAGCACGCCTACGGCGGGCAGGAGAACCACGAGGTAGACATCGCCATCATCGTCGAAAAAGACCGCTTCACGGTGCGCATCCGGGACGAGGGTGCCCCCTTCGACCAGTCCAAATATCACGAACCGAACCTGCTCGAAATCGCCAAAAAGCGGCAGGCGGGCGGCCTGGGCGTCCACATCATCCGCAGCCTGATGGACCGCGTCGAGTACCGCACGCGCGGACAGGTCAACGAGATCCGCATGACCAAGTACCGCACGTCCGGAAACGCGCAGAACGGCGAGACGAAGTAAGGATCTAGCGGAGAGCTTTCAGCGATCAGCTTTCAGCCAAATATGTTTTCGTTGATCGCCGACGGTGAAGCTACCCTGGTACGTTGCCTTTGTAGAGCGCGGCGATGCCGAGGGTGAGGGGCTGCCAGCGCAGATCGGCGTAGCCGGCGCGGCGCATCCGTTCCAGGAACTCCTCGCCGTCGGGGAAGGCCGCCACCGAGTCGGGCAGGTAGCGGTAGGCGCCTGCGTCGCGCGAGACGGCACCGCCGACGCGGGGCAGCACGACGCGGGAATAGAACCGGTAGAGTTGTTTGACGGGAAAGGCGCGCGGACGGCTGAACTCGAGCACCACGAGCGCGCCGCCGGGCTTGAGCACGCGCCGGATCTCGGAGAGGCCCCGGTCGAGGTCCTCGAAGTTGCGCACGCCGAAGGCCACCAGCACGGCGTCGAACTGACGGTCGGAGAAGGGCAACTTCTCGGCGTCGCCGCGTTGGAGCGTCACGCGGTCGGCCAAGCCCAGCCGGTCGATCTTCTCGCGCCCGATCTTGAGCATTTCCTCCGAGATATCGACGCCGACGACCTTCTGCGGATCGAGCGTGAGGGCTTCCAGGGCCAGGTCGGCGGTGCCGGTGGCCACGTCGAGGATGCGTTCGGGCTGCGCTTCGCGGAGCATCGCCACGGCCTTTTTACGCCAGCGCCGGTCGATGCCGAAGCTGAGTACGCGGTTGAGCAGGTCGTAGCGCGGCGCGATGGCGTCGAACATGGCCCGAACCTGCTCTTTCTTGCCTTCGGCTTCGCCTATGGGCGGATAGTTTTTCATA
This sequence comes from Rhodothermales bacterium, assembly GCA_041565995.1. Classification (GTDB taxonomy): domain Bacteria; phylum Bacteroidota; class Rhodothermia; order Rhodothermales; family JBFGTT01; genus JBFGTT01. Next base: position 4,367 of record JBFGTT010000061.1, on the reverse strand, counting down.
GCGATCAGCTTGCAGCATGGAGCCGTCCGCGCGCAGACGGCTCAACGCTAACTCAACACCTGCGTCAGCTTCAGCAACTCGTAGTTGATGGTCTTCTTGCGGCTCCAGACGTTGCGCATGGGGGTCAGCTTGATCTCGTTGTTGACCAGGCCCACCATGACGTTCGTGTGGCCTTCGAGGAGCGCTTCGACGGCGGCCGAGCCGAGGCGGCTGGCCAGCACGCGGTCGCGCGCCGTGGGCGAGCCGCCGCGTTGCGTATGGCCCAGGATGCACACGCGCAGATCGACGTAGGCGAAGGCCGGATCCTCGCGCAAGGCCCGCTCGATGGTGCGCGCCCCGCCGAGTTCCTCGCCCTCGGCCACCACCACGATCGACGAGCGCGACTGCGCCGACATCAGCGAGTGGAGCCGGTCCTTGATCTCGTCGAGTTCGCTGATCGTCTCGGGGATGAGCACCAGTTCGGCACCGCCGCCGATGGCGCTGTTGAGGGCGATGAAGCCGGCGTCGCGTCCCATCACCTCCACCAGAAACAGGCGGTCGTGGGCGTCAGCGGTGTCGCGGATCTTGTCGATGTTTTCGATGGCGGTGTTGATGGCCGTGTCGTAGCCGATGGTCTCGTCGGTGCCGAAGAGGTCGTTGTCGATGGTGCCGGGGCAGCCGACGACGGGGATCTTCTGCTCGTCGTGGAAGATGGCGGCGCCCTGGAAGGTGCCGTCGCCGCCGATGCCCACGAGGCCGTCGACGCCGGCCTGGCGAAGCTGCTCGGCGGCGCGGGCGCGGTATTCGGGGGTGCGGAAGCGCTCCGAGCGGGCGCTCTTGAGGATGGTGCCGCCCTTCTGCAAAATATTGGAGACCGAGCGCCCGTCCATCTCCACGAAGTCGCCTTCGATCATCCCGGCATAGCCGCGCCGGATGCCGACGACTTCGAGGTCGTGCGCCGAGGCGGCCCGCACGACGGCCCGCACGCAGGCGTTCATGCCGGGCGCGTCGCCTCCGCTGGTATAGACGCCGATGCGCTGGATATCGTCCATAGGTCGCTCGCTCCGCTCAGGTCGCTAGGGCGTTTGTCGTGGATCCACCGGGCGGGCCACGACAATGCCCACTTGCCGCTTGTTGTTCTCGACGTAGCTTTGAAGATCCGGCGAAACCATGACGCCGCCGGAGGTGGAGGCGTGCAGCAGGCCCGTCGAGCCGTCGTCGCCCTTGAAAACGAGGCCGGTGTGCGTCACGTCGAGGCCTCCGATGTCGGTGGCGAGGGCGATGACGTCGCCGGGGCGCAGGTGGGCGTAGACGCTGCGGATGCGTTCCTGCGGGATATAGTAGATGGCGAGGCCGGCCAGGCGTTGCTCCATCTCCCGGATGCCCTGGAAGAGGCTGTCGTTGGTGGCGAAGCGCGGGTAGGCGTCGCGGTGCTCGGTCATAAACGTGAGGCGTTTGTCGAGCCGCACGCCGCCGAGGGCCTGCGTGACGTCCTCGACGATGCCGCGCGCCTGGTTGTCGGCAATCCACTCGGTGAAGTAGTGCAGGCGGCTGCAGTAGCCGTCCATCTGCCCGTTGCGGTAGCGCTGTTCGCGGAGGCGGCGGGCGAAGCCATCGTAGGCATAATCCTCGGCGGCGATGCCGCGCGCGAGGGCCAGTGCCGTCTCGACAAAGAGCACGCAGTCGAAGCCGGTCAGGTCAACGACGAGAATTTCGTCGGCGGGCGCGTCGAGCAGGCCGGCCACGTAGGGGGTGCCGAGGAACTGGAGGCCCACGTCCTGCACGATCTGGCCCAGGGGCCGCTCGTGCAGGCGTTCGGCGCGGGCGTAGGCCGTCACCTTTTCGAAGAGGCGGTGCGTGGTGCTGTCGGGCGCGGGCGGCGCGGCTTCGAGCGCGGCGGGCTGCACCGGCGGCGTCGCTTCGGGCGCCTCGGCCCGGCAGCCGAGCGTCAGCAGGACGCCCATCAGGCAAATCAGCGTGCGCATAACGATTTTCGTCTTTCTGGTGAAGGCAGCGGCCTCGCCCCTCACGCCCACAGGGCCTCGACGCTGAGGGCGTAGGCGAGGCGGCGTTCGTACTCGTCAGCCGAAATCTCGACGACGCCGAACTGTTTCAGGTGCGGCGTGACGTACTGCACGTCCAGCAGCACGAAGCCGCCCCGGCGCAGCCGTCGGACCAGGTGCACCAGCGCTACCTTCGAGGCGTTGCTGGCCCGGTGAAACATCGACTCGCCGAAGAAGGCGCCGCGCAGCGCCACGCCGTAGAGGCCGCCGACGAGGCGCCCCTGCTGCCAGCATTCGACGCTGTGCGCGTAGCCCCGGCGGTGTAACGCCGTGTAGGCGTCAATGATCTCTGCCGAGATCCAGGTCGATGATCGCTCGGCGCAGGCCCTGACGACGGCCTCGAAGGCGCGGTCCGTGGCGACCTCGAAAGGCCCGCGCCGCACCAGCTTTGCCAGGTTCTTCGGCGCGTGGAAGGCGTCGAGCGGCAGCACGCCGCGCCGCAGGGGCCGGAACCAGTACACCGCGCCGTCTTCCGCCGGGTCCGCCATCGGGAAGACCCCGTGTTGATACCCGTGGAGGACGTGCTCGGGCGTGAGTCGGTTCGGCAACATACGGCTGGATCCGCAAGATTTTGACGAATAAACTCCCCACGATGGCCTATGTTTGTAGCGCGGCCCCGGGATGGCCCCGCCGCCGATCTCCCGCACGAACGACGCCCGCTCGAAGATGCCCGACCAGACCTACCGCGCCCGCGTGGGCGAGCACGCCTTCGACATCGCCTCCCGGGACGGCCGGCTCCTGCTCGACGGCGAGCCGGTCGCCTGCGCCTTCGAGCGCCTCTCGGAAGGTTCCTACGCCCTGCTCGTCGAGGGCCGGAGCTATCCCGTGGTGATCGAAGAAACCCCCGAGGGCAGGCTGCGCGTCACCCTGGCGGGGCGGCTGCTGGAGGTGCAGCTCCAGGACGAGCGGTCGCTGCTGCTCGAACGCTTCGGGCTGAACGAGACCAGCACAGCCGCCCAGCGCGAAGTGCGCGCGCCGATGCCGGGCCTGGTCCTGCGCGTGATGGCCGAGCCGGGCCGGGCCGTGCACACCGGCGAGGGGCTGCTGGTGCTCGAAGCGATGAAAATGGAAAACGAACTGCGCGCCCAGACCGACGCCGTCGTCAAAGCCGTCCACGTGGCCCCCGGCGACGCCGTCGGCAAAAACGCCCTGTTGCTGGAGTTTGAATGAAGATCCTCGTCACCGGCGCCACGGGTTTCATCGGGGCTACCCTCACGCGGCAGCTCGTCGAGGCGGGCGCCGAGGTGCGCATCCTGCGGCGGGCTACCTCCCGGCTCGACCTGCTCGGCGAGACGGCGCACCGCATTGAGCACGCCCTGGGCGACGTGACCGACCCACAAAGCGTGCGGGCGGCGATGCAGGGCGTCGGGCAGGTCTACCACGCCGCCGCCTACCTCGGCTTCGGCGGGCGGCGCGAGCACGAGCGGCTCTACCGCATCAACGTCACCGGCACGGCGCACGTGGTCGACGCGGCGCTGGAGGCCGGCGTCGAGCGCCTGGTGCATACCTCCAGCGTAGCCGCCCTGGGCCGCCCCGAACACCACGACGGCGCCCTCGACGAAGACGCCGCCTGGCAGGCTTCGCGCGCCAACACCGCCTACGCGCTCTCGAAGCACGAGGCCGAGTTGGAGATCCACCGGGGCATTGCCGAGGGACTGGACGCGGTGCTGGTCAATCCGTCGCTCGTCTTCGGCGTCGGGCGCGCGGGCGAGAACACGGTACAGATCGCCGAGAAGATCCGCGCCGGCAGGCTACCCGCCGTGCCTACCGGCGGCACCAACGTGGTAGACGTGGAGGACGTGGCCGGCGGGCACTTGCGCGCGATGCAGCACGGCAGGACGGGCGAGCGCTATCTGCTGGGCGGCGAAAACCTGTCGTGGCGGGACATCATCGAGACGCTGGCCCGCGCCCTGGGCGTGCCCGCGCCGCGCCGGACGCTCACGCCGGGCATGGCCCTGGCGCTCGGCACGCTGTTCGAGGCCGTCGCCTTTGTCACGCGAGGTCGCCCGGTGATGACGCGCGAGATGGCCTGGCAGTCGGCCCGCAGCTACACCTACGACAACCGCAAAGCCGTCGCCGAGTTGGGCTGCACGTTCCGCCCGTTCGAGGCCACCGCCCGTCGCATCGCCGCCGCCCTCGGGCAGAGGACCGGGCGAGACGCGTGAGGACGTGGGGAGGTGTGGACAATCAAGGGGGGCGCCGGGTCCCTCCCACCGGCGCAGGGGCAGGCTTCGGGGCGCTTTGTTTTTACAGGTCGCTCCTACGGAGCTTGCTCGGGGGGTGGGTTGGTGCTACAAACAGGTCGCCCTTCCAGGGCTTCTCCAG
>JBFGTT010000060.1:0-10732 GCA_041565995.1 Rhodothermales bacterium | reverse complement strand
GGGGGCAACTACGGATGGCGGACGATGGAGGGGGCGTCGTGTTTTGATCCGCCCTCTGGGTGCGACGAGGCGGGCTTGCGTTTGCCGGTGTGGTCGTACGATCGGGGGGAGGGGCGGTCGGTGACGGGGGGCTATGTGTACCGGGGTCCGGGGGTGCCGTCGTTGGTGGGGTGGTACGTCTACGGCGACTTCGTCAGTGGTCGGGTCTGGGGGTTGCGGATGCAGGGGGCGCAGGCGGAGAACGTGGCGTTGGTGCAGACGGGGCTGGGCATTTCGAGCTTCGGCGTCGATGAAAACCGCGAACTCTACTTCTGCGCCTTCGACGGCAAGATCTACAAATTTTCGACGAAGTGAAGGCGCCCGGCGCCCTCCGGCGGCACGCCCTCAGAGACCCGTCCGCACGCCGACGAGCCAGCGGAAAGCGACGGCGTCTTCCTCTGGCGCGATCAACGCCGGGTCGCTGACCCAGACGGGGAAGCGGGCGACGAGGTGGAGCCCGGCCAGCACGTCCGACTGCGCGATCCAGCGCCGCAGGGGCCGCAGCGCCGCCACGTCGTACGAGACGCCGAAGCCCGCGTCGGCCACCACGTCGGCGTCGGCGTACTCCGAGAGCACTTCCCACACCGTCCCGGCGCCCGAGAACACCTCCGCCGCCAGCGGCCGCAGCCACGCGTTGCCGGCGAAGGGTGCCACCGAGAGCGTCAGGGTGCCCGCCGCCAGGTTGCTGCCCCGCAGGAACGTCAGCCCGGAGGCGCCCCCCTCGGCGAACACGTCGCTCAGCAGGTAGCCCACCGGGCCGGCGTCCGAGAAAGGCACCAGGTGGAGGTCTTCGAGCGGGTTGGCGGCGGCGGCGGAGAGCGAGCGGAAGGCCGCGCTGCGCCACTGATCTTCGAGCGGGGCCGCGCCCAGGAGGCGTTGTTTCTGCGGCGCCAGGTTGCGGTTGCCGGCCGCCAGCGTCAGGAGCGCCCGCCCCGTGAACGGCCCGAAAGCCGCCGTCTTGGCCGCGCGTAGCGAAAAAAGGCCGGCCTTGTCGCCCAGGGCCAGGGTGCCGAGGTCGTCCTTCGCGGGCAGCCCGGCAGCGCCGCCCACCTCCAGGGCCATCTCCAGCCGGTCCGCCCCGCGCGAGACGCCGTAGGCCAGGCGCATCGAGAAAAGGTGCGACCGGCTCCAGAGCCGCGCGTCCACGGGCGAGAACACGTCGTTGAAGGCGCGGTCGGAGGTCCGGTGCTGGTAGATCAGCGAGGCGGTGAGGCGGCGCGCGGTGCGGCTCAGCGGCGAGGCCAGGTCTTTCGAGAAATCGATCCGGTTTTCGAGGATGCCCAGGTGTTTGGCCGCCGAGGCTTCGAGCGTGGCGCCGGGGCCGAAGGCAGGCACGAAGCGGCGGTAGCGCAGGGCGTAGTCGATCCCGTCGAGGAACGACGCGTCGCCGGGGTCGGCGATGGTTTCGGGCCAGAGGGTGAGCGTCGCCAGGAGGTGGTGGTCGTCGAAGAGATACGCCCCGCGAAGCTGCGCGCCGACGCCCGCGCCGTAGGCGTCGGCGTAACCCGCCAGGGGCCGGTAGCCGACGCTGTAGACGTGCCACGCCTGCTGCGGCGGCTGGAGGAACCGCGCCTGCACCGGGAAGCCGGAGGTGTTGTTGAGGCGGTTGCGGTCCGGCGTGCGTCCGAGTGGGTCGATCTCGGCCCGGACGACGCGCTGCGGCAGCTCCACCGTGAGCGTATAGTCGGGGAACGTCCAGGGCCAGGGCGCCGCCACCATCCAGCCTTCGGGCACCGGCTTGTGGCCCTCCATGATGCTCAGGGGGATGTTGACCCACTGCGTCGCGCCGTCTTCGAGTGTCAGGCGCAGGTCGATGGGCACGACGGCGGGGGCCAGGCGGCGCAGCGTGACGCTCGTCTGCCAGCCGCCGCCGCTACGGCGCCCGTCGAGGCCGGCGACGGCGTAGTCGAGCGGGCGCGTGGTGTTGGCGAACTGCTCGAAGAACCAGTCAAGTTGCAGCCCGCTGACGTCTTCGGCCACTTTTTCGACGTCGAAGGGGTTGGGATGGCGGAAGGCGAAGCGGCGGAAGTAGGCCTGCAGCCAGGCATCGCGCAGCGAGTCCGAGACGACGTAGCCGAGCAGGTCGGCGATCATGGCGCCGCCGGGGTAGGAAGCCACGCCGAAGGCGGCGTTGGTCTCGTACCAGTCGGCAGGGGTGTTGAGGCGGTCGGCCAGGCCGTTGTGCTGGAGGCTCAGCACGGCCAGGACGTTGCCCTGGCCGGACGGGGCGGGGCGGCCCTGCACTTCGGCCAGGGCGCGGGCGCTGGCGTAGGACGTAAAGCCCTCGTCCATCCACGAATAGTCGGCTTCGTTGGAGCCAAGCACGCCGTAGAACCACTCGTGGGCACCCTCGTGGGCCGTCACGCCGAGCAACGAGCCGGGGGAGCGCCGCCCGGTGATGAAGTTGACCATCGGATACTCCATGCCGCCGTCGCCGGCCTGCGCCACGGTGAACTGCGGGTAGGGATACGGGCCGACGAGGCGGCCCAGGGCCTGCATGAGCGCCGGCGCGCCCGCGCGCAACGTCTGCCAGACCGGGGCCACGTCGGGCAGGTAGAGCAGGTGGTACATGACGCCGTCGTCGCCCTCGATGCGGTCGTGGAGGTAGTCCGGGTCGGCGGCCCAGGCGAAGTCGTGCACGTCCTCGGCGTAGAAGTGCCAGGTGAGCGAGTCGGCGGGTTCGTAGGTGTAGACGGCGGTGGAGTCGGTCTGGTAGCCGTGGCCGATCTCGTCGGGGTTCTGCAGCACGCCGGTGGCGCCGACGACGTAGGGCGCCGGCAGCTTCAGGCGCACGTCGAAGGTGCCGAAGGGAGCGTAAAACTCGCGCCCGACGTACGGATCGGCGTGCCAGCCCCGGCTGTCGTAGGCCGCCATCTTGGGATACCACTGGCTCATCGAATAATCGACGCCCTCGCGGTTGTCGCGCCCGCTGCGGCGGGTCTGAAGCGGCACCTGCGAGCGGAAAGCCATCTCGAAGACGGCCGAGTCGCCGGGCAGGATGGCTTCGGCCAGCGCCGCGCGCAGCACCGTGTCGTGGACCTCGAAGGCGACGGCCCGGCCGTTCTGCCTCAAAGATTCGACCCGGTGGTAGCCTACCTCGTCCGGCCCCAGGTTCCAGATGCGCGGGACGATGCGGGGGTCGGGGTCGGGCAGGTGCCGGTTGCGCTCGGCCATCATCGAGCCGGGCTGGAAGGCGTTGAAATAGAGGTGGTAGAAGACCTGCCGCAGCGTGTCGGGCGAGTAGTTGAAGTAGGTCAGGCGTTGCCGGCCCCGCATCTGGTGGCGGTCGGCCAGCAGCGTTACGTCCATCTCGTAGCGGACGCGCTGCTGCCACGCGGGCGAAGCCTGGCCGAGGGCGGCGCCCGGCACGCAGAGGATCGTCAAGAAAGCGAGGAGGGGCACGGCGAGCGTCGGGCGCATGGGGTATCGACGGGGCAGGTGGCGCGGGGATCTCCTGAACGATGAAACGGTGCAAACTACGACACAGCCGCCATCTTCGCTGCCCCTGAAATACAGCCCTGTTCGCCGTCGCCCGTCCCCGCTACGCATCCGCTTTCGATCCAACTTTATCGAACGTTGGGAATCAAGGGAGCGGGGCAGGCGTTTAGCAGGATGCCTCCCGTATCGGTCCAAGCCTATCGTACACCGTGACAAAAGCGGACATCATCGATCGCATCGCCACCGGAACCGGTCTGACCAAGATCGAGACCGAAGCCGTCATCAACGGGTTCATCGCCACCGTCGTCAGCGCCGTCGTCGAGGGCGAGAGCGTCGAGCTTCGGGGGTTCGGATCGTTCCGCGCGCAGCACCGTGCCCCCCGGACGGCCCGCAATCCTCGCACCAAAGAAAAAGTCGAGATCGAAGCCCGCTACGTGCCGGTCTTCCGCGCCTCGAAGGACTTCCGCGAAGCGGTCTCCGAGGCGCTCAAAGTGACGGACTGAACGGCGCCGTCACGCTCTCGCCAGCCCCAAACCACCATGTCGAAGACTTCCCCCAGGACGTGCCCTGAGTGCGGCGCGCGGCTCGCCGAGGCCGCCGAGGTGTGCGACCTCTGCGGCCTGCCCGTCGAGGGCGCCTCCGCCAAACACGCCCCCGCCGCCAAACGCGCCCCCGCCGCCCAAAAGGGCACTCCCGCCCCTGCCGAGGCCGCCCCCCCGCCGCCGTCCGTGGCTGCGGATCGCCCGCCGCCGCCGCCGGGCGCGGTGCATTGCAACCAGTGCGGCTGGCGCAACCCGCCGGGCGCCCGTTTCTGCTCGATGTGCGGCGAGCGCCTGCAAGAGCTTGCCCCGGCGTCGGCTCCGCCGGTGAGGCCGCCCGTCGCGACGCCTCCGCCGGCAGCGCCGACGGCGGCTCCGGCGGCAGTCGCTGCGGCGCCGGCCGAGCGCAAGGCCGTCTCGCGCCAGGTGGGCATCATCGTCGGGGCCGGGGTGCTGCTGGTGCTGGCGCTGTTCCTGGTGACGGCGGTGAGCAAGAGTCCGCCCGATACACCCACGACGACGCAGCCGGCTACGCCGTCGGCCATCGAGCCGGGCAGCCTGCCGCCGCTGCCGGAGCCGCTGGCCGCGCAAGCCGAGGCCCTCGAAGCCGACATCGACGGGCTGAGCGGAGAGGAGAAAATCGCCCGGCAACGCGAGCTGGTGAGCCTGCTCTTCGGCGCCGGGCGGCTGGACCGCGCCGCGCTCGAACAGCAAAAGATCGCCGAGGCGCAGGACGCCCCCGAGGACTGGAAACGCGCCGGCGACCTGTTCTACGACTGGATGGTCACGCTCGAAGGGCCGCGCAAGGTGGAGGCGGCGCAGCAGGCCATCGCCGCCTACCAGCGCGTGCTCGCCGTCGATCCGGACAACCTCGACGTGCGCACCGACATGGCGACGGCCTTCCTCAGCTCGAACAACCCCATGCAAGGCGTCACTGAGATCAAGCGCGTGCTCGAAACCGACCCGAATCACCTCCACGCCGTCTTCAATTACGGCATCATGCTCTCGATGATCGGACGGCGCGAGCAGGCCATCGAGCAGTTCGAGAAGGTGAAAACGCTCGTCGATCAAGACTCGCGCTACTACCAGCAGGCCGACGAGGCCATCCGTCTGATCCAGCAGGGGGGAAGTCTCTAACGAGCATTGTTTTTCGGGGCGAAGGGGGCCGTGTTACCCGGCGCGGGGAGACGGCGGCTTTTCTGAGAGATAGGCCGCCCGTCTGACCAACCTCCGCCGAACCTACGATGCGACCGTTACCGTGGACCCAGAAAGGCCTGCTGCTCGGGCTGCTGTTGCTGCTGTGCCTGCCGGCCTGCATCCTCGTCGTCGAAGACGACTACTACGACGATCATTACCTGCATCGCAGCCGCTGGCGCCTCAGCGTGATCGTCTACTACGGGCGCAGCTACAGCGTGACCCAGGACGAGCCTTACACCCTCTCCTTCGACGCCAGCGACCGCCTCTCCGGCTACGCCGACTGCAACGACTACGACGCTCGCTACGAGACGACGGCCCTGGGCACCATCTCCATCCGGGACATCTACAGCACCGACGTGGGCTGCCGGCAACCTTCGCTGGAAGGCTACTTCTTCGAAAGCCTCGCCCACGCCCGCTCCTACCGGTTGCAGAACGACGCGCTCACCCTCACGGGCCGGGGCGGCGATTACGTCCTCTATTTCTACCGGGATTAGGGCGTCAGACGCCGCAACGCCGCGCGCCTTGCCTGTTTTTTCGGACCTCTGGGGCCTGGCTTCGGAGGTTTTATTATTAGCGCGCGGCACAAGCAGAAAGAGTCGTATATTGCGCCGAACACCACCCGCACTTCGCCCGCTATGAAAGAGCTTTTTACGGAAGCCGACAGGCAGCGCATCCGCGAGGCGGTTTCGCAGGCCGAGGGGCGCACCTCGGGCGAGATCGTGCCCTACGTGGTGCCGCAGAGCAGCCGCTACGACGCTGCCGTCTGGCGCGGGGCGTCGGTGGCGGCGCTCCTGGCCCTCGGCGCGGCGATGCTCGTCGTCCAGTTTTACGAGGGATGGGGCCTGCCGTGGCTCTACGCGAGTTGGGGCACCGCCGTGCTGGTGCTGGCCGCCGGGGTGTTCGGCGCCGTCGCAGCCGCTTACGTGCCGCCGCTCAAACGCCTGCTGGCCGGCCCCGCCCTGCTCGACCGGCGCGTCCACCAGCGGGCCATGCAGGCGTTCGTCGAAGAAGAAGTCTTTGCCACGCGCGATCGCACCGGCATCCTGCTGTTCATCTCGCTGCTCGAACACCGCATCGAAGTCCTCGGCGACACTGGCATCAACCGGAAGGTGACGCCCGACGAGTGGACCGACGTAGTGCTGCGCATCCGCGTGGGCATCCGGCAGGGGAACGTGGCCGACGGGCTGGTCGAAGCCATCGCCCTGTGCGGCCAACTCCTCGAACGCGGCGGCGTCGAGATCCGCCCGGACGACCTCAACGAACTGGCCGATGACATTCGCATCCGGGAGGACGAATAGCGCGCGCGCGGCGATCCTGCCGGCGGCGACCCTGCTGGCGACGGTCCTGCTGACGACGATCCTGGCCGGGCCGGTGCCGGCGCAGCAGGCGGTGCCGGCGCTGACCGGACGCGTCGTCGATGAGGCCGACATCCTCTCGGCCGCCACCCGGCAGACGCTCAGCACGCTGCTCGAAGCCCACGAAGCGGCCACCACCAACCAGGTCGCCGTGCTGACGGTCTCCTCGCTCGACGGCGAGACCATCGAGGCGTTCTCGCTGCGCGTGGCCGAGGCGTGGGGGCTGGGCACCGCCGAGAATGACAACGGGGTGCTGCTGACGGTGGCCGTGGCCGACCGCAAGATGCGCATCGAGGTGGGCTACGGGCTGGAGGGGCCGCTGCCGGACGCCGTGGCCGGGCGCATCATCCGCAACGAGATCGCGCCGCATTTCCGCCAGGGAGACTACGACGCGGGGGTGCTGGCGGGCGTGCAGAGCATCCTCGGCGCCATCGAAGGCACCTACACCCCCGCCGAAGACGACCCCTGGCAGGGCGAAAAGCCGCCCCTCTGGTTCGGCCTCATCTTTTTGATCGTCCCGTCCATCTTTCTCTTCTTCGGCATCTTCTCGACCGGCTGCGCGCGGTGGTTTCTGTTCCTGTTCCTGATCCCCTTCTTCGCCGTCAGCGGCTTCACGATGACGGGGGCGCCGTGGGGCGTGGTGGCGATCCTGGTCCTCTACGTGGCGGTGTTCCTCGGCAGCAGCTTGCATCCGAAGGTCCGGGCCATCCGCGAGAAGGTGCGCGAGGCGCAGAAGACGGGCAAATCGGTGAAGGTCGGGCCGTTTACCGTCAGCACGTCCGGGTCGAGCGGCGGGGGCGGCTGGTCGTCCGGCGGCAGCAGCTTCAGCGGGGGCGGCGGCTCGTTCGGCGGCGGCGGGGCCTCCGGCGGTTGGTAAGGTGACGGCTTGAGCGCCTCGCCCGCCCTACGCCGAGCGTGATACCGGTTCGAGGAAGTCCTGTCCTAATAAAACGTAGAAATTGAGGGCGCTTCGTAAGAAACGGCGCCGGAGGCACCCTTACGTTTTACGTTTCTCTTTCTCGTTATCCAGACCCTGGTAAGCGCATCCGGCCTGACATCTCATCAAAACAACCCCGGCAGCCAGCCCAGCAGCGCCCCGCCCAGCACCAGGAAGGCGGCGTTGACCTCGTACCGGAAAGCCGCGAGTGCCGCCAGCGCGAAGATCAGCCACGCCGTCCACGCGTTGAGCACGACCACGCCCAGCTCCACCGTCACCACCAGCATCAGGGCCACGGCGCTGACGTTGACGGCGTCGAGGAAGGCCGCCGCGTAGCGCGAGGCGCGCAGCTTCGGGATGAGCGGGTTGAGCAGGGCGACGAACAGGAACGACGGCAGGAAGATGCACACCGTGGCGACGAGGGCGCCGGGCAGCCCCGCGATCACGTAGCCGATAAACGTAGCCGTGGTGAGCACCGGGCCGGGCGTGAACTGCCCGACGGCGATGGCGTCGAGCAACTGCTGCTCGGTCAGCCAGCCGTACCCCTGCACCAGGTCGCCCTCCAGGAAGGCGATGAGCACGTACCCGCTGCCGTAGAGCACCGCGCCCACCTTCAGGAAAAACAGCCCGAGCTTCCACAGCGAGACTTCGTTCGGCGGCCCATCCTGCGCCAGCCAGGCGACGACCTGGGCCGTGGCGGGCGCGGCCAGCAGCGGCACCAGCACGCCGGCGCGCAGCCCCCGGCCCGCCTTGAGCGCGTCGTACCCGACGAGCCACAACATCCCGAAGAGGCCGCCGCCGAGCAGCGCCACCACCTCGCTGACGCCCAGCGCCAACGTCAGCGTCACCGCCGCGCCGACGGGCAACAGCCGCCAGTGTTTGAGCGCCGAGGTGCCCAGCCGCCACAACGCGCCCAGGATCACCGCCAGCACCGCCGGCTTGACGCCGCGCAGGAACGGCTCCACCTCGGGCAGCGTGCCGTAAGCCGCGTAGAGCCAGCCCAGCGTGCCGGTCAGCAGCGCGGCGGGCAGGATGAAGCAGGCGCCCGCCGTGAAAAGCCCCGCCCATCCCCGCCGCTCGTAGCCGACGTGCATCGTCATCTCGGTCGAGTTGGGACCGGGGATCAGGTTGGTGGCGCCCACGAGGTCGAGGAAGTGCTCGCGGCTGAGCCAGCCCCGTCGCTTCACCACCTCGTCTTCCAGCATGGCGATGTGCGCCGCCGGGCCGCCGAAGCCGATGACACCGAGCTTGAAAAAGAGCCGCGCCAGTTCGCCGAGGCGGGTTTCGGGGGCGTCGGGCGGCGGCGTCATGCGCGGCAGGGTTGACGAGGGGGGCGGGACGGATGGGAAGAAGATAGGCCGCGCGGAGAAAAAAGGACAGGATCTTCTTGCCGCCTTGCCCTTGTAAGCAGGCCCGCAATCCACGCAACAGCATCGTCCGGATGACCGCTCAACCACCCCCCGCCGCCGTGCCGGAAGGCCACGCCCTCGTGCTCTTCGACGGCGTGTGCAACCTGTGCAACCGCTCGGTCAACTTCATCATCGACCACGACCCGGCGGGCTACTTTCTGTTTGCCGCGTTGCAGGCCGAGGCGGCGGCGCCGCTGCTGGCGCGCTACGACCTCTCGGCGGATTACCAGGAAAGCATCGTCCTGGTCGAAGGCGGGCGGTGCTACCGGCGCTCCGACGCAGCGCTGCGGATTGCGCGGCGGCTGCCCGGAGCCTGGAGGCTGCTCTACGCCCTCGTCGTCCTGCCTCGACCCCTGCGCGACGTCCTCTACGACTGGATCGCCGCCAACCGCTATCGCTGGTTCGGCGAGCGCGAGACGTGCCGGGTGCCCACGCCGGAGCTACGGGCGCGGTTTCTCTGAAAGGATGCAGGCGCCGGGGTGCTGGCGTGTTTGCGATCAATGCACCCGAACACATCAACCCTCAGCGCTGGTCCTGGGGCTGCTGCTGGAGGAGTTCGAAGTAGCGTTTGATGAGTTCTTCGTAGTCGGGCGCGTAGCCGCTTTCGAGGGCGCGCAGCAGGGCGCGGCGTAGCTCGTCGGCCTGTTGGGCGGGCGTCAACGCGCCGGGGCTTTGGCGCAGCACGTCGTCGGCGCTGCGGCTCTCGCGTTTCTTGTCTTTGCCCCGTTCGCGTATCGAGCGCGCGGCGTCGAGCAGGCGCGTGAGGATCTGCTGCTGGCGCTGCACGGTTTGGCGGTCGACGCGCTGGCGCTGCAACTCCTGGATGGTCTCCTCCATCTGTTCGGCGATCTTGTTGAGGTCGCCGAGGGCTTTGCTGTTGAGTTCGCGGTTGCGGCTGAGTTCTTTGAGCTGGCGGCGGAGGGCTTCCTGCTGGGCAGCCATCTGGCGCAGGCGTTCCTGGGCGTCCTGGCTGAGGCGGTTGCCCTGCATGTCGTTGAGCATTTGCTGGATCTGCTGGTTGAGCTGCTCCTGCTGCCCGGCCATGTCTTGCAGTTGTTGGATCATTTGCTGCATCGACATGCCGCTGCCGGTGCCGGCCTGGGCGTTCATCATCTGGTCGAGCAGGTCCGAGAGCAGCAGGGCCAGCTCGTTGAGGTGCATCATCGAGGTTTTTTGCTGGCCGCCGGCCTGGCGGTTGGCGCGTTCGGCGAGGGCTTCGGTGGCCTCGCTCATGGCGCGCTGCGCGTCGCCGGCCTGCTGCTGGACCTCGCGGGTCATCTGCGGGATCTCGCGCGAGAGGCTCTGCAACGTGTCGCTGACGACGCGGAGACCCTCGGAGAGTTCGACCTGGCGCTGGGCCATTTCGCGCAGGCGGGGGCTGTCCGGGGGCACGGCTTCGACGTTGGTGCGCAGGGCTTCCTGCTGCTGCGAGAGGGTCAGGATGTCGCTCAGGGCGCGACGCATGCCGGCCATGTTGATCTGCATCTGCTGGCTCTGCATGCCCTGCTGCATCTGCTGAAGCTGCTGCTGCATCTGCTGAAGCTGCTGCTGCATCTGCTGCTGGCCCTGCTGGGCGTCCTGCATCTGCTGCTGGCGCAACTGCTCGGCGTTCTGCTGCATCTGCTGCGGCATTTGTTGCTGCTGCGTCTGCTCGTTGAGCCGCTCCATCTGCTCCTGCGGCGTGTTGCGCAGTTCCTTCATCTTCTCGAGCAGTTCTTCGAGTTGCTTCTCCAACTCCTTCATCTCCTGGCTGGAGAGTTCCTGCTCGCGGGCCAGCTCTTCGGCGCGCTGCTGCCGGTCGCCCTCGTTCTGCCGGCC
>JBFGTT010000059.1:0-10806 GCA_041565995.1 Rhodothermales bacterium | reverse complement strand
GTCGGCGTACCAGAGGGGCCATTCGGGGTCGGCGCCGTCGGTGTCGAGGTAGGCCCGGTGGTGGGCGGGGCCGGCCTCGCGGAAGAGGTCGGTGAGCTGGCGGAGGAGGTCGGTTTCGGGCATGGGAGGACGGGTTGCGTCGGAGTTCGTCGATCAGCCGGCGGGCGGGGCGCCTCGTCGTGCCTGGGAAGCTACGAAGCCGGCGCGGCAGCCTGCTGAGCCGTGCATACGTTCGTAACGTTCAGGCTTGCCATCGGGTTTGCATTTCGTTTGGGTGGATGGGAGGGTTTTTATCTCCCATCCTCCCACACCCCCACATACGATGTTCAGGTTGAGCAACTTATGTACGTCTCAGTAAAGGCGCCCCGCGTACCTGTCGCGGCGCGTCAATCCCCGGCGTCGATGCCCGCCGCGTCGAGCACGGACCGGTGGACGTAGAGGGCCGCGCCGGCGCGCACGGCCAGGGCGACGGCGTCGGACGGGCGCGCGTCGATCAGGGCTTCCTGCTCGCCCGCCTGCACGCGCAGGTAGGCGCAGAACGTGCCTTCGTAAAGTCGATCGACGCACGCCTCCGTGATCTTCAGGTCGAAACAATCCGCGAAGCGCAGCAGCAGGTCGTGCGTCATCGGGCGGGGGGCGCGCACGTTTTCGAGTTCCATGGCGATGGCCTGCGCCTCGAACGGCCCGATGATGATGGGCACCCGCCGCGCGCCTTCGACCTCCTGGAGCACCATGCTGTAGGCGCCGCCTGCCGGGGGCGCAGGGTGCAGATCGAGAACCTCGACCCGCCGCTTCTCCCCCTCCGTCTGAAACACACGCTCGGGCGGCACGGTGGCCTGGCCGCGCCACGGCTCGAAGGCGTCGGGTTCGCCGAGGGGCGCGCCCAGCTCGGTGAGGACGGCGTCGCGCGTGACGCCGAAGTGGCTCTGGAGGATGTCTGCCGCCACGGGATCCGCCTCGTGCAGCAGGCTCAGCAACAGGTGCTCGGTGCCGATGACGTCGCTGCCGGAGCGGCGGGCTTCGCGGTCGCTGAAACGCAGCATCTTCTCGGCCTGCTTCGTCAGCGGGAGGTTGCCCTCGGAGGGGGCGTCGCCCCGGCCCACGCGGGCTTCGACGGCCGCTTTGAGCGCGCCGAGGTCGCAGCCAAGGGCACGCAAGACGTTGACGGCGGTGCCGCCGCCCTCGCGCAGCAGGCCCAGCAGCAGGTGTTCGGCGCCGATGTGGTCGTGGCGCAGCCGCAGGGCTTCTTCGCGGCTGAGCGCAATCACGTCGCGCACGCGGTGCGAAAACGTCCCTTGCATACGTCCGAAGGATCTGGAGGGAGGGCGTGTGGGGTGCCGTGTCTACTTGCGGCGGCGACGCCGGTTCTGCCGGGCGCCCGTCGGCGTGACGTCGAAGAACACGGGGCCGTTTGGCCCGTACCAGAGGCGGCCCGGCGCCGCCGGATGCCGTTTGTCTGATCAAGCAACCCGAAGCAAGCGAACGATGGAAACGACGCAGGTAGCCGCAGCCCAGGAAATCAAAGCCGCCCGAACCGACTATCCCGTCCTCGACGTGATCGCGCGGCGCTGGAGCCCGAGGGCTTTCGACGAGCGGCCCGTGGAACGGAAGAAGCTGTTGCAATTGCTGGAGGCGGCGCGGTGGGCCTCCTCGTGCTTCAACGAGCAGCCCTGGCGCTTCTTCGTCGCCACGCGCGACGAGCCGGCGCGCTACGAACGCCTGCTCGCCTGCCTCAACGAGCGCAACCGCGCCTGGGCGCGCCTGGCCCCCGTCTTGATGCTGACCGTCGCCAAAAAAACCTTCGCGCGCAACGGCAACCCCAACCGCCACGCCTGGCACGACGTAGGCCTGGCGATGGGCAACCTGCTGGCGCAGGCGACGGCCCTCGGCCTCTACGCCCACCAGATGGCCGGCATCCTGCCCGACCAGGCCCGCGCCCTCTTGCAGATCCCCGACGACTACGACGTAGTGACGGGCGTGGCCCTCGGCTACCTCGGCGACCCCGAACGCCTGCCGGAAGACCGCCAGGAAGCCGAACGCAAACCCCGCTCGCGCAAGCCCCTCGGAGAACTCGTCTTCGGCGCCGCCTGGGGCCAGCCGGCGATTCCCGGCGGCCGCCCCTAGACCAGAGGGATCGTGCAGAAGCGCAGCGGCGAGTCGCACCCGCTCAAAGCGGGCCATAGCTGGAAAGCCAGGCCCGGCTACCGCATCTTCGTGGCGGACCGGGGCGCCGTGCGGTTCGACTTTCCGCACGACTGGATCATGCGCTTCGACGAGGACGCCGTCAAGTTCTACGACCTGGAGCCGCCCGCCGACACCTGCACGCTGGCCGTCTCGTACCGCCGCTTTCCCGCGATAGACTGGCGCCGGCTGCCCGTGGCAGACCTGCTCCGGGATGCCGTAAAAGGAGATGAACGGCCCGTCTTCCGCAGAAAAAAATCGTTCCGGTGCGCCGCGACGACCTGGTGCTGGCCTGGACGGAG
Source organism: Rhodothermales bacterium (assembly GCA_041565995.1). Taxonomy (GTDB): domain Bacteria; phylum Bacteroidota; class Rhodothermia; order Rhodothermales; family JBFGTT01; genus JBFGTT01. Next base: position 8,323 of record JBFGTT010000059.1, on the reverse strand, counting down.
TTTCACTTCATGGATCCTCGGGAGCACCGCGAAGCGCGCTCTCGCTTCTGCCTGGCCTTTGGAGAAAACCTCACCTTCCGCGTCTGTATCCAGTGCCTGATCACGCTGGACTACTGGCCGGAGGATGCCGCGCGCCTGGCGCCGGTGTGGGACGAAGTGCTCCGCTCCCTCGAACTGGGCGCCGTCATTGAGGACCCCACGCGCGGCAAGACCGTGAACTAGCACAACGACACGAACGCGGCGTCTTCGGCCAGGATCGTCCCGTCTTCGGCAAAAGCCCCCAGGCGCACGTCCTCGACGACGCCCTCGCGCATCGCGTCGTAGGGGCGCTGCGCCCGGACGTAGTTGTCCGTGAAGCCGTACATCGCGCCGCCCTTTTCGGCGCCTTCCCAGAGCACCGGGCGCACGTCGCCGAGGTGCGCGGCGTAGAAGGCGTGCGTCTTTTTCTGCGAGAGCACGCGCAGCCTCCGGTTGCGGCGGGCGCGCTCCGGCTTCGGCACCGGCCCGCCGCCCATCCGGTCGCGCTGCTCTACGGCGGCGGTGTGGGGGCGCTCGGAGTAGGTGAAGGCGTGCAGGTAGGCCACCGGCAGGTCGCTCAGGAAGCGGTACGTGTTCTCGAAGCGCTCGTCGGTCTCGGCGGGGAAGCCCACGATCACGTCGGCGCCGAGGCAGGCGTCGGGCATCCGGCGCAGGATGCGTTCGACGCGCTCGGCGTAGCGGGCGCGGCGGTAGCGGCGGCGCATCTTGCCCAGCACGAAGTCGTCGCCGCTTTGCAGGGGGAGGTGGAAGTGCGGCTGGAAGCGCGCGGAGGCGGCCACGAAGTCGATGACGGCGTCGGTGAGCAGGTTCGGCTCGATGGAAGAGATGCGGTAGCGCTCGATGCCGTCGACGCGGTCGAGGGCGCGGAGCAGGTCGAGCAGCGAGGCGCCTGCGGCCCGGTCGTGCGTGCCCTGCCCGTAGAGGCCGATGTTGACGCCGCTGAGGACGATCTCGCGGAAGCCGCGCGCGGCGATCTCGCGGGCCTGCGCCACGGTGGCTTCGAGCGGCTGCGAGCGGCTCTTGCCGCGCGCCAGCGGAATCGTGCAGAAGGCGCACGTGTAATCGCAGCCGTCCTGCACTTTCAGGAAGGCCCGCGTGCGCTCGCCGGAGGAGAACGCCGGTCCGAACGTGGTGGCGTGGTCGATGCACGAGACGGCCACCTGCGTCTGCGCGCGCTTCTCGAAGGCGTCGAGGACCTGGAAGAGGCGGAACTTCTCGTGCGCGCCCAGCACCGCGTCTACGCCGTCGATGCGGGCGATCTCGTCGGGCTGGAGTTGCGCGTAGCAGCCGGTGACCACCACGAAGGCGTCGGGGTTGGCGCGCAACGCCCGCCGGATGACCTGGCGGCACTTGCGGTCGGCCTCGGCGGTGACGGTGCACGTGTTGATGACGGCCACGTCGGCCGCCTGGCCGAAGGGCACCACCTCGAAGGCCCGCGCCTCGAACTGGCGACGGAGCGTCCCGGTCTCGGCGAAGTTGAGCTTGCAGCCGAGGGTGTAGAAGGAAACACGCGGCTTCATAACGGATTCTTTGCCTGCTCTGCGGATCAAGCAGACGCGCGGCGCGTCGCAGGATCCTGCGCTTTGCGTTAAATGGCGCGCTGCGCTTTACGTTTCCCGCGTGGGGCGCTTTCCCTCTTTGCAGACCTCTTCTTGCTCCTCAAGATGATCGCTCGCGAAGGATTTCTGCTCGTCGCGGTAGCTGCGGTGCTGGCGATGGGCCTCGTCCTGCTCGGACTCAAGTTCGGCCTGGTGGGCCGCGTGCTCTGCTTCGCGGCGGCGGCGCTGGCCCTCGGCTTCACGCTCTATTTCTTCCGGGATCCGCAGCGCACGCCGCCACCGGGGGCCGAGGCGTTGCTGCTGGCCCCGGCCGACGGCAAGGTGGTCCTCGTGGCCGACGTGGCCGAGGAGCCGCTCTACCTCAAAGGCCCGGCGCGGCAGGTCTCCATCTTCCTCTCGCCGCTCAACGTCCACGTCAACCGCGTCCCCGCCGACGGCGTCGTCGAGTTCGTGCGCTACGTGCCGGGGCAGTACCTTGTGGCCTGGCACCCGAAGGCCAGCCAGAAGAACGAACGCTCCGAGCTGGGGCTGCGCCATCCCGGCGGCACGCAGGTGCTCTTCAAACAGATTGCCGGCGCCGTGGCCCGCCGCATCGTCTATCACCTCCGCGTCGGCGACCGCGTTGAGGCCGGGCAGCGCTTCGGCATCGTCAAGTTCGGCTCGCGCATGGACGTGCTGGTGCCGCCTTCGGTGCAGATCGAGGTGCAGGTGGGCGACCGCGTGACCGCCGGCGAGACGATCCTGGGCCGCCTGCCGATGGCCGCGCCCGCCGAGGCCGCCGCCGAAGCCCTCACCCAAGACGCCTCCCGGTGATGCCCGAACGCCCCCGCCCACGGGCCGTCCAGAAGCGGCAGCCCGGACGCAAGCAGCAGCAGTTCCGCAGGCGCCTACGGGCCTATCGCCTGGCGCGGCAACGCCCCCGCCGCATCCCCCGCGCCGCCGTGCCGTCGTTCTTCACGCTGATGAACCTCTTCAGCGGCTTCCTGGCTATCACGCAGATCCACGTGGGCCGCTTCGACTATGCCTGCTGGCTGATCGTGCTGGCCGGCTTCTTCGACGCGCTCGACGGCATGATGGCCCGCCTGACCAACGGCGCCAGCCTCTTCGGCGTCGAACTCGACTCGCTCAGCGACGTGGTCTCTTTCGGCGTGGCGCCCTCGTTCCTGGTCTACGAGTTCGGGTTGAAAGATTTCGGGGTGCTCGGGCTGATCGTCTCGTCGTTGCTCGCCGTCTGCGGGGCCGTCCGCCTGGCGCGCTACAACGTCACCTTCGACGGCGAGAAGAAGGAATTCTTCAGCGGGCTGCCCATCCCGGTGCAGGCCATCTACGTCGTCTCGCTGATCCTCAACGTCAACGACGCCGGCTCGTTCAGCCGTTTCAGCCTCAACAACCTCTCGGTGCTCATCCCCATCGTGTTCGTGCTGGCGGCGCTGATGATCTCGAACATCAAGTTCGACGCCATCCCCCGGCCCTCGGCCCGCTACATCCGGGCGCACCCGCGCAAGTCCATCGCCTTCGGCATCGCGCTGCTCTTGCTCGTATTCCTGCAACAGATCGGCCTGCTGATCGTGCTGAGTATGTATATTGTCTTTGGCGTGGGCCGGGCCGTCTACCGCCTCGTGCAGGCCGTGCTCAACACGCCGCTCGACGAGGCGGCGGCCGAGAAGGAAGAGTTTTCCTGAAGCTGCCCCGCCCGACCTCCATCCCCCGAAACCCGCCCTGTGCGATGTACAAAGCCAACGTCCGCATCACCCTGCGCCCGAGCATCCTCGACCCCCAGGGCAAGGCCGTCCACCACGCGCTCGAAAACCTCGGCTACGACGCCGTCGAGCGCGTGCGCATGGGCAAGTACGTCGAAATGTGGATCGAGGCGGCCAGCGAGGAGGAGGCGGCCCGCCTGGCGCGCGAAGCCTGCGAGAAGCTGCTGGCCAACACGGTGATGGAAGACTACGCGATTGCGCTGGAGCCCCTCGAAAAAGAAGCGGTGTAGCGGCAGCCCGCAAGCCCCGGTAGCGCTATGAACACGGAGGTCCACGGCTATGGCGCCGACGCGGCCTGGAGCGCCGCCGCCCCGGCGGCTCCGGAGGTCGACGTCGCCGTCCTGGAGGAGGAGGAGACCGACGAGCGCCTCGACGAGCCGTGGCGCGTCATCCTCTACAACGACGACGTACACTCCTTCGAAGAGGTGATCTTGCAACTCGTCAAGGCCACCGGCTGCACCATCGAGCGCGCCCAGGACCTGGCCCTGCAAGCGCATTTCAACGGCAAGACGGCGGTCTACGAGGGCGCCTTCGAGGCGTGCTTCCGCGTGCAGGGCGTCCTGCGCGAGATCCAACTCGTCACCGAAATCGAAGGGTGAATGTTTTGCGCTACGCACAAAAAAATAAGACGGATGCCGGCGTCGCTGCTGAAATGCAGCAGGTCAAACGGCATCAGCGAAGAAATTTATAGCTGAGTTTGACCAGGAAGACGTTGGTCGGGAACAGCTCGAACGTATCGCCGAACTGGTCGAAGGCGCGCTGGTCGAAGGGCGAACGGGCGCCGAGGTCGAAGGCGTCGAGGTCGGCGCTGCCCCGGCGGGACTGCGACCAGACCAGGAAGAGCGTCGAGCCGGGGCGGTACTCCCAGCGCAGCACCGTGTTGGTCTGGAAGCTGTGGAAGGCGAAGTCGTGCGTCTTGGGGTACGTCGGTAGCGGGGCAAGCGCGTCGGGGTCGTGCAGCAGCGCAAAGTCCCGGTAGCGGCCCCGTGCGGCGAAGAGCTGGCCGTAGAACTGGACCGAGAGCGTCGGCGAGAGCGTCAGGTCGCTGCGGAGCGTCAGGTCGAGCGAGCGGGTGTCGCGGCGGGCGAAGACGGGCAGGTAGTAGCGGCCCAGGTCGTCGTAGGGCGCCAGGGGGCCGAGCAAGGCGTCGAGGCGTCCGCCGTCGTCGAAGGCGCGGAAGGCCTCCACGTCTTCGGGCGCCTCGCTCTCTTCGCCGATGGCCCATCCGGCGTCGAGGCGGGCGAAGGTCTCGTTGGAGGCCCAGGCGGTCCGACCGTCGTCCCAGCCGTAGTTGACCTCGGCGGCGAGGCTCACGCGGGGGCCGACGTTCCAGTCGGCTTCGATGCCGAGGCCGTAGGAGCGCCCGCCGTCGCCGAAGTAGCTGTACTCGATGTTGGGTTCGAGCTGCCAGGCCCGCCGCGAGTCCGTATCGAAAGAGAGTTCCAGGTTGGCTTCGCGCGGCTGCGCCCGCGGCCCCAGCCCGCGCGTCTCGTAAATGTCGTAGCCGCCGAAGAGGTAGTCCGTCCTGATGCTGAAGTCGATGGTCTGGAAGCCGCGCGTTTCCCAGTCGGAGAAGAAGAGCACGCCCAGGCCCAGGTCGGTGCGGTCGCGGTAGGACCAGCCGTTGCCGCTGAAGAGCCGGAAGGAGCCGCGCTGGAACGGGCCGAAGGGCTCGCCGCCGTTGACCTGGTGCGCGATGCCGAGGTGGAGGTTCGTGTAATTGTTACGGCGCAGGCGTCCCAGGTCGTTCGGGTTGTAATCGTCGCTGATGGCGGTGAGGCCGGAGAAGAAGGTCCAGACGCCCTGAATCTTGTCGAAGCCTGCCGTCAGTGCAAAGCCGGTTTTCGGGCTTTCGCCGGGATCGACGCCGTGGGTGAAGCTGACCTGGCCGTCGAACTGGTAGGCGTTGTCTTTGAGGCGCAGGTCCCAATCCATCCCGCCGGTGAGGCTGCGGCGTTCCAGGAGGCTGTCGCTGCGGTGCTGGTAGGCCGTCAGGATGCCGCCGAGCGAGGAGAGGCGGCCCAGTTGCTGTTCGAGGCGGGCCACGCCGTAGAGACGGCCGGGGTCGAAGTCGTCGCCGGTGGCCGCGCCCAGCAGGCCGAAGGAGAGGCCCCTGCCGGTGCGCCCGGAGAGCTTCGTAGCCCCGATGATGGGCGCCCGCGCGCCGATGCGCCGGGTGTAGAGCAGCGCGTCGCCGCGTTCGATGTTGAAATCGAAAATCTGCACGCCCTCGGTGAAGAAAGGCCGCCGTTCGGGGAAGAAGGTCTCGAAGGCCGTCAGGTTGAGTTCCGCCGGATCGGCATCGACCTGGCCGAAGTCCGGGTTGATGGTGGCGTCGAGCGTGACGTTGGAACTCAGGCCCACCTTGACGTCGCCGCCGACGTCGATGCTGCGGCTGCTCAGGCCCTGGCCGGGGTCGCCCTCCTCGATTTGCAGGCGCGAGAGTGTGTAGGGCGTCACCTGGAGGTTGCGGCGAGGGCGGAGGTCCTTGAGGCCCTCCAGGATGCCGTAGCGGGCCACGGCGCCGCCGCCAAGCTCGGCGCGAGGCACCAGCACCCACTCGTCGGTCTCGCTCAGGCGCGGGATGACGCGGCGGAAGTTGATGCCCCACTGCTGGCTGGGCACCTCCGGAAAGCGCAGCATGGAGTAGGGGATGCGCAACTCGACGCTCCAGCCCTCGTCCGTCACGCGCGCCGCCGACTGCCAGACGGCGTCCCACGAGGTATCGATGCGGCGGGTGAGGATGCCGTCCACCTGCACGCCGGCGGCGTTGACGGCGAACGTGTAGGCGGTCTTGCGGTCGAAGTAAGAGTCGATGGCGACGTAGAACCAGTCGGCCTGGTTGAATTCGTCGCGGCGGCCCAGGGTGCGCATGATCTTGTCGGGCGCGTCGTCGTAGAGCATGGCGCCGACGTAGAGGGCGGCATTGCCGTAGAGGATGCGCACCTCGGTCCGCTGCGAGGGCGGCGCGCCTTCGTGCGGCTCGAACTGTTTGAAGCCCGTGGCCACCGCCGCCGTGCCCCAGTCCGCATCGTCGAGGTGCCCGTCGATGTTGATGGAACCCCGCAGGGGCTGCGCCGTGAGCGTGCACGTCGGGTTATCCGGACATCGGGGATCCGGGTCGTCCGGCGCACCCACGAGCAACGCGGCGCTGAGTAGCAGGGCAAGAAAAGACATGACGGGAGGGAAGGAGTAAGTCGGGGTGCAGTCTACCTTTAACCCAGGAGCACGCAGAAAATTCCTGTCGCAACGAACTTTTCACGACGCCGGGCCTGGCAGGCATGAACGACACCTACCTGGCGCTCCGGGCGCCCGCGCAGGCCGAACTGAAGGTCAAAGGCTCACGGTTTCTGGCCGAGGCGCTGCCGGTCGAGACGGTGGAAGCGGCAGAGGCCGAGATCGAGGCCGTTCGCCGCCGCGAACACAGCGCCACGCACCACTGCACCGCCTACCGTATCGGCCCCGCCGCCGAGATCTTTCGCTCCCACGACGACGGCGAGCCGAGCGGCACCGCCGGCGCCCCCATCCTTCGCCAGATCGAGGCCCGGCGCTTAACGGATACGCTCGTCGTCGTCACCCGGTATTTCGGCGGGACGAAGCTGGGCACGGGCGGCCTGCTGAGGGCCTACGGTGAGGCGGCTTCCCTGGCCCTCAACGCCGCCCCGGTCGAAGCGCGGACGATCCGTGAACGCCTGCGCCTGCGCTTCGCCTACCCCGACACCTCGCCTGCCCTGCACACGCTCAACCGCTTCGACGCCGAAATCCAGGCCACCCATTATTCGGAACAGACGGAACTCGTCGTCGGGGTGCGGCGCTCGCAGGTAGCGCCGTTCCTCGAAGCCTTCGCCGACGCCCTCGCCGGACGCGGCACGGCAGAGCGGGTGGAAGCGGGAAGTTGATAGGTGGAGGCCGCCTCAGGCGTCGGCCTTCGACGCGGCTCGCCTGCGCGGCGCACAGCCCCAGCTTCCGCAGCAACCGCGCCCCCGGAAGCACAGAAAAGCCAGTCCGATCAACAGCCAGGGCAGCGCATCGCTCAGGTGGTGCAGGCTGTGGAAGAGATCAAAGCGAGGCAGGACGAGGGTGATCGCCACCACCAGCAGCACGATGCTCGCCAGCACGGCTATTCTAGAAAAGTCTCTCATGGTCCGGGTGAGTTTGGGTGGATCTTCTCTCCGTACGGCACCCTTGCCGTGAGGTTGCGCCGATCTCGCGCGATTATTGGCCGCCCCGGCGCGCCGGCGCAAAGGGCTGGATCCGGTCATGGCCGAAGTCCACCACGTAGAGGTTGCCGTCGGCGTCGAGGGCCGCGTCGGTGGGGCGCCGGAAGGCGCCGGGCGCTACCCGGCGGGCCGGAGGAGCCGCCCTACTTCGCGTGCCAACGCTGCCGGGTCGAGCCATAGCGCCGGGGCGGCGCCGGAGTCGAGGTCGAGTTGATGCATCCAGAACGAAGGCGGGGGCGGTTGGTCGTTTTCCCACACGACGCCGGGCGCGTAGACCAGGTAGACATCCCAAGCCGTCCGCGTCAGCGCCAGCGATTGTTCGAAGAGGTTACCGATGCGACGACCAGCGTCCCATCCCTGGAGGAGCCGGCGGGGATCCTCCGGCACGGCGGCCTGCGCCGCAGCCTCGGCGTCGTCCTCCGGCAGCATCGGGATCCACACGACGAACGCCTGGAGCGGCTCCGCCGGGAAGCGGTCGAGGAGGCCCCGGAGGGCGGCGTACCCGGCCAGGCACAGCGGGCAGGTGGGCGAGACGACGGCGAGGAGGCGCACGGCGTCGGCGGCCTGGTTGAAGGCCCGGCGCAGATCCTCGGCAGGGAGCGGTTTCATCGCGCGCGGGGTAGTTGTCATGGCGGAACTGTAACGAGGATCCGGTATATAACACAGAGGTTATATAAGCAGCCCGTTCATAGGTTTCGGAGGGATCGACGATGGCAGCGCGCGACGTGAGCGACCGCACCTGCAT
>JBFGTT010000058.1:0-10806 GCA_041565995.1 Rhodothermales bacterium | reverse complement strand
GGTCCGCTACTTCACCACCGTCAGGCGGCCTGTGCCGGTGAACGTCTCGGCGGCGGCGCGGGCCACGACGCGGTAGAAGTAGACGCCGGAGGCCAGCGCGCCGGCGTCGAGCGAGAGCGCGCGGCGGGCGCCGGCCTCCAGCGGCTGCGCGGGCGTCGCCAGCACGCGGCGGCCCAGCAAGTCGTAGACTTCGACGTGCACGCGGGCCGCCTGCGGCAGATCCACCTGAAGGGTCGTCGACGGGTTGAAAGGGTTGGGGTAGTTGCCCAGCACGGCAAACCGGCGGGGGAGGTCCCCGGCCTCCAGGCCCGTCGCCGTGTCGTCGCCGAGGACGACGCGCGCCGTGGGGCCGGCGGTCGTCAGGCTGCCGTCGGTGCTGAGCACGCGGTGGTAGGCCGTCACGTGCTGGCTCGGCGTGATGCCGTGCGCGCGCAGGACCGCTTCGAGGGCGCCCAGCGTCGTCTCCGTCTGCGTCGCCGCCGACGGGGCCGAGGCGAAGATCACCGTGCCGAAGCCGGGGTCGAGGGCGAGTTGCCAGCGGTAGTAGATGGGGTTGCCGTTGACGTCGATGCCGCCGAACCAGCGCGGGACGAAGGGCGTGTTGGGATCGCGCGTAACGTCGACGGCGGAGCCGTCTACCGGGGCGGCTATCGTCGAGGGCGTCGGGGCCAGGTTGGCGCTCGGCAGCAGCTGTCCGCGCAGCGCGCCGCCGGGGTGGTTATCCGTGTGGACGTTGACGTAGATCCGGCCCGCGAAGAGCGCGTCGAGGTCTTCGACCGCGAGCGAGAGCGTGTTGCCGCCGGCGGAGAAGAAGCCGCTGCGCCGTCCTTCGCCGAGCACCGGGGCCAGTTCGAAGAGGATGCCGCCGGCTTCGTCGGGTGCGCCCAGGTGGAGGTGTGCGCCGTTGCGCAGGCTCAGGTCCACGCCCGAGGCGAGGCCGCTGAAGGCGCCGCTGACGGCCAGCGTGGTGCCGTCGAGCAGGGCCAGCACCGCGCCGCTGCCCGGCGTTTGGAGCGGCGGCACCTCGTTGTCGCCCGCGAGCATGGCTTCGAAGAGGCGCGTCGAGGTCGGCAGCAGTTGCCCGCGCAACGCTCCGGCAGGCCGCTCGTTGGTGTGCACATTGACGTAGAACAGCCCGCTCCGCAGCCGCTGCACCTGCTCGTCGGTGAGCGTGAAGACGTTGCGGCTCGCCTCGAAGCGCCCCCCCCGCCGGTCGGCGTCGAGGTCGGCCGCCAGCGCAAACTGGATGGCGCCGTTGACGCTCAGGTCGCCCTCGTGGATGTGCGCGCCGCCCTGCGCCCCGACGGCGAAGTCCGACTCCAGCCCCTGGAAGGCCCCGGTCACCACGAGCAGGTTGTCGTAGAGTTCGGCGACGGCGCCGCCGACGCCGCCGGCGCGGTTGGCGGGTACCTCGGCCCGGCCCGAAAGGACCGCCTGGAAGAGCGCCGTCGGTTCCGAGGGCAGCAACTGGCCCCGGATGGCGCCGTCGGGCAGCGCCTCGCTGTGGACGTTGACGTAGAGCCGCCGCGTGAAGAGAGCCGCCCGCTCCGCCTCGGTCAGCGTGAACGTGTTGGCGGCGCTGTTGAAGACGCCGCTGCGGTTGTCGGCGCCGAGGTTCACCGAGAGCGGCAGAAGCAGGTCGCCCCGCTGCCCGGCCGAGCCGAGGTACAGGTTGGCGCCGATGGTCTCCGCAAAGTCCGATTCGAGCAGGCTGAAGGTGCCCGAGAGCGAGAGCCGGTTGCCGTTGATGGTGGCGAAGATCAGGCCCGAAGCGCGGCTGCGCGTGGCCGGCACCTCGCTGCCGCCGCTGAGCCGGGCTTCGAAGCTGCCGCCGGTGGGCAGCACCTGGATGGAGACGGTGGCCCGGTCGCCCACCGGCGAGCCGTCGCGCGTCAGGCCGTCGGAGAGGGTGTACTCGAAGCGGTCGGTGCCCAGGAAGCCGCCCTGCGGCGTGTAGCGGATGCGGGTGCCGTTGGCGACGATCACGGCCTGCCCGTGCTGCGGCGGCACGGAGACGGCCAGGACCGTCAGCGGGTCGTCCTCGTGATCGGTGTCGTTGGCGAGCACGTTGATTTCGAAGGCGGCGTTGATGGCGATGCTCACCGAGTCGTCTCCGGCCACCGGCGGGCGATTGATCAAGACGTCGAAGAAGACGCTGGCGGTGTCGGTGGCCTCGTCGGCGTCCTCAATGACGTAGCGGAGGGTGTCGCGGCCTTCGAACCTGACGTCGGGGGTGTAGCGGATGCGCTGCCCCAGCGTGTCGCGTAGGATCGCCGCCGTGCCGTGCGACGGCCCCTTCGCCAGGCTGACGAGGTTCAGGACGGTGCCGTCGGGGTCCCGGTCGTTGGCGAGCACCGCCACCTCTACGGTCTCGTGCGAGAACAGCGTCGCCTGGTCGTCTTTAGCCACCGGCGGGATGATCCGAAAGATCGTCACGACGATGGTGCTGGTGGCCTCGCCGCCGTTGCCGTCCGAGATGCGGTAGGTGAAGGGGTCGGTGCCCAGGGCGTTCGCGTTGGGGATGTAGTAGACGTGCGTGCGACCGGCGGAGACTACGATGACGGCGGAGCCCTTGGTGGGCAGCGTAGGCAGCGCAATCACGTTGAGTGTGTCGCCGGCGTCGGCGTCGGTGTCGTTCGCCAGCACGTCGATCAGGATGGGCTGTCCTTGCGGAGTCCGCACGTTGTCCGGGTTAGCCACCGGGAGGGTGTTCTGGGCACGCCCGGCCTGCGGCCACGCCGCCAGGAGCAGTACGAACAGGGAGCACGAAAGCAGAAGCCGTCTCATGGGAAGGTACGCGCACAGGGTCTAGAGCTTTGCGAAGGGCAGCAGCCGGCGCCGCGCCCGGTCGCAACATAAGAACATCCGAAGATCAAATCCGAGCGGCCGTTCTTTTTTGGCCTCCACGGAGCGTATCGGCGTGCGCCGGCCGTGGTAAAATCGCCGCGCCGAGCGCCGCTGCTACAGGGTCAGGGTGTTGAAGCGGTAGCGTGTATTATACCGATTCGAGGAAGTAGGGTCATGATAAAACGTGAAACGTAAGGGTGCCTCTGTCAACGTTTCAACGAAGCGCCCTTACGTTTCACGTTTTTCTTTTTGAAATCAACCAACGCAAACACTCGAACACCCAGGAAAGAACCCCCGCCTGCGTTTGCCGTATCAGCACCTTCTCGAAAGCGCTCGCTTCCCGATCCCACCTTTTCATCGTGCTTCCGTCATGCAGACCTCCCCATTGTTGCGGCGCCTGGGGCTTCTGGCGGCCCTGCTCGCCCTCGCGCTGCCGGCCCCGGCGCAGCAGGCCGAACGCCCCCGCCTCACGCTCGAAGACATCCACGCCTCGCGCACCTTCTCCGGCGAGTCCTTCCGGGGCGGACGCTGGGCCGCCGAAGGCCCCGTCCTCCGTTACATCGACCAGCAGGCCGGCTCCGACACCACCCATCTGGTCAGCTACAACCTCGAGACCGACGCCCGCACCCGCCTCATCGACGGCGCCAGGCTCTACGCCGCCGACGTGGGCCGCCTCATCCAGATCGAGGACTACCAGTACAGCCAGGACGGCGCCAGGGTGCTCCTCTACACCGACTCCGAACGCGTCTGGCGCCAGAATACCAAGGGGTATTATTACGTCTACGACGTTGCGAAAGAGACGCTCGTGCCCGTCAGCGATCGCGACAAGGGCTTCCAGATGTTCGCCAAGTTCAACCCCGCCGGCGACGCCGTCGCCTTCGTGCGCGACCGCAACCTCTTCCGGGTCGATCTCGACACGATGCAGGAGACCCAACTGACCTTCGATGGCGCCGACGGCGGCATCATCAACGGCACCTTCGACTGGGTCTACGAAGAAGAATTCGGCCTGCGCGACGGCTGGCAGTGGAGCCCCGACGGCACCAAAATCGCCTTCTTCAAGCTCGACGAATCGGCCACGCGCGACTTCGCCATGGCCGACCTGCGCCCGCTCTATCCCGAATACGTCCGCTTCCGCTATCCGAAGGCCGGCGAGACCAACAGCGAGGTGCAGGTAGGCGTCATCGACACGGACACCGGCCAGATCGCCTACTTCGACACCGACACCTGGAACGAAGGCGGCGACCAGTTCGAGTACATCGCCCGCATGGGCTGGACGCCGGAGATCGACGGCGCCGCGAAGGTCTGGATGTTCCGCCTCAACCGCGATCAGAACCAGCTCGACTTCCTCTACGCCAACCCCGCCGCCGGCGTCGTCGGGACCGTCCTGCACGAAGAGGAGCCGACCTGGATCGACGTCGAAAACGACAAGCTGACGTTCCTCGACGACGGCGAGCACTTCGTCTGGCAGAGCGAGACGAGCGGCTACAACCACCTCTATCTCTACAAAAACACCGGCGAGCTGGTGACGCCCATCACCGCCGGCCCGTGGGACGTGACGGCCTTCCACGGCCTCGACGAAGCCACCGGCACGGCCTACTTCACCGCCGCGCTCGACAGCCCCCTCGAACGCCACCTCTACGCCGTTCGCCTCGACGCCGGCCAGGCCGGCTCCGACGGCGCCGGGGCCAACACCGCCCCGGTCAAGATCACCGACGCGCCCGGCTCCCACAGCGTCGATTTCTCCGCCGACCTGCGCTACTTCATCGACACCTACGCCAACGCCACCACGCCGCCGACCGTCGCGCTCCACCGCGCCGACGGCACGCGCCTGAAGGTGCTCGAAGGCAACGACGCGCTCCTCGAAAAGCTGGCCGCCTACGACCTGCCCCCTCCCGAATTCACGCAGGTCCCCGCCGCCGACGGCACGCCGCTCAACGCCTTCGTCATGAAGCCCCGTGACTTCGACCCGGCCAAACAGTACCCGCTGCTGATGTACGTCTACGGCGGCCCCGGCTCGCAGACGGTGCGCGACCAGTGGTTCGGCTCGCGCTACCTCTGGCACGCCTTCCTGGCCGACGAACTGGGCATCCTCGTCGCCAGCGTGGACAACCGGGGCACCGGCGCGCGCGGCAAAGCCTTCAAGAGCGTCACCTACAAAAACCTGGGCCGGATCGAGGCCGAAGACCAGATCGCCGCCGCCCGGCACCTGGCCGCGCTACCCTACGTCGACGCCGCGCGCGTCGGCATCTGGGGATGGAGCTACGGCGGCTACATGACGCTCATGGCGATGCTCTACGGCGACGGGCCGCAGACCTTCAAGGTGGGCGTGGCCGTGGCCCCCGTCACCGACTGGCGCCTCTACGACACCATCTACACCGAGCGCTACATGTCTACCCCGCAGAAGAACCCGCAGGGCTACGAACAGGGCGCCCCGCAGCACTACGCCGACCGCCTGCGCGAGGGCCAAAAGCTGCTCATCGTCCACGGCGACTTCGACGACAACGTCCACTTCCAGAACGCCGTGCAGATGGCCGACAAGCTGCAAGCGGCCAACAAGCCGTTCTCGTTCATGATGTATCCGGGCCGCAACCACGGCATCTTCGGCGGCCTCACCCGCCTGCACCTGCACACGCTCCTGACCGATTTTCTTCGAGAGAATCTGTAAAACTCGCACACCTCTCGATGCTATCTTGGAGGCGGCTCCGGCGATGGCCGGGGTCGCCTCTTTTGTGAAGCCGTCGCCTGCTATCATGACCCCCGACCTGCTCCTGCACAACGGCACCCTGCTCGACCCCGAAACCGGCGAAACGCGGCAGGCCGACCTGCTCGTCAAAGGCGGCAAGATCGCCCGCATCGGCCAGGGCCTCGACGCCGACGGCGTGCCCGCCTACGACGCCGCCGGCAAGCTGATCTCGCCGGGGTGGATGGACATGCACGTGCACCTGCGCGAGCCGGGCTTCGAGCACAAAGAGACCATCGAGACGGGCTGCCGCGCGGCGGCCTTCGGCGGCTTCACGGCGGTGGCCTGCATGCCCAACACCGACCCGCCCATCCACACGCGCGACGTGGTCGAGTTCGTCATCGAGCGCGCCGAACGCACGGCGGTGGACGTCTACCCCGTCGCCTGCGTCTCGAAGGAACGCAAAGGCAAAGAGCTGACCGAGATGGCCGACCTGGCCGAGGGCGGCGCCGTGGCCTTCAGCGACGACGGCGCGCCCGTGCAGCACAGCGGCCTGATGCGCCGCGCCCTCGAATACGCCTCCATGCTCGAGCGGCCCATCATCAACCACATGGAAGACCTGACGATGGGGCCGAAGGGCCACATGAACGAGGGCGAGGTCTCCACGCGCCTGGGCGTGTCACCCGTGCCCGCGCTCTCCGAAGAGGTGATGATCGCCCGCGACCTGCTGCTGGCCGAGTTCACCGGCGGGCTGCTGCACGTGGCGCACATCTCCACGGCGAAGGCCGTCGCGCTGGTGCGGCAGGTCAGGGCGCAGGGCATCCCCGTGACCGCCGAAGTCTGCACGCACCACCTCGCGCTGACCGACCAGGCCGTCGAGGACACGGCTTTCTCGACGCACACGAAGATGCACCCGCCGCTGCGCACCGCCGCCGACGTCGAAGCCCTGAAAGCAGGCCTGCGCGACGGCACCATCGACGCGATCTGCACCGACCACGCCCCGCACGCCTCGTTCGAAAAAGAAGTCGAGTTCATCGCCGCGCCCTTCGGCATCATCGGGCTGGAGACGGCCTGGGGCCTCGTCGGGCGCGAGCTGATCGCGCCGGGCCTGCTCACCGTCGCCGAGGCCGTGCGCAAGCTCACGGTGGCGCCGCGCCGTATCCTGCGCCTGCCGCTGCCCAGGCTGGCCGAGGGCGAAGCCGCCAACCTGACCGTCTTCGACGCCTCGACGCGCTGGACCTTCACCGAGAAGCACATCCGCTCGAAGAGCCGCAACACGCCCTTCGTCGGCCACGCGATGGTGGGCCGGGCCTGGGCCGTCTACAACAAGGGGCGGTTCGTTGAGGGGTGAGCGAAGAGGGATTGTTGAAGCGCGTCCGTTCCCCACGCCCCCGTTCCCACACCTTGTTCCCTGCCTTCAGACGCCCTTGAAGAGCCGCGTGGCGAGGCTTTTGGGCAGGCCGGCGGCCCGGATCTTGGCGGCGGCGGCCTCGACGTCGTAGGGCACGCGCACCAGCTCGTAGGCGAAGCGTTCGGTGTCGAAAAAGCCGACGCAGGCGCGCGGGTCGCCGTCGCGGGGCTGGCCTACGCTGCCGACGTTGATCAGGTAGCGCCCGCCGCGCCGCACGCGCGTGGCGCCGAGGCGGTTGCCCATGACGGCGGGCACGTGCGAGTGGCCGATGAAGCAGACCGCCGTCTCGAAGGCGTTGAATTGCTCCTTGGCCACCAGGTAGGAGCCGAGGCGCTGCCATGCGTCGGGGGCGTCGGGGGTGGCGTGGACGAACGTACAGCCGTCGGCTTCGAGCGTCAGCGGCAGCGCGGCCAGGTAGGCAAGCTGATCCTGGGAGAGTTGCGCGCGGTTGTGCAGGGCCGCCTTCCGCCCGTCTTTGGGCAGCGTCTTGAGGCCGTTCTGCCGCGCCACGGCTTCGTCGTGGTTACCCAGCACCGTCGCCGTGCAGCGCCGGCGCGCGAGTTCGACGCAGGCGGCGGGGTCGGCGCCGTAGCCGACGAGGTCGCCCAGGCAGTAGACGGCGTCCACCCGGCGCGCGGCAATCACCGTCAGCGTGGCCTTCAGGGCCTCCAGGTTCGCGTGGATGTCGGAAAGGATGGCGAGTTTCAAGGAAAGGCGCTTCTTTAGGATCGGGGCAACGTAAGGTTACGGAATCCACCCTTCGATGCGTATTATAGACGCCAGACGCAGGGCGTAACGCGTAAGCACGCTTCGCAGCAACCTGTCTGAAAGCCCCATTACGTTTTACGTTTCGCGTTTTTCATCCTTCGAACCACGAGCAACCCTCATCGCAAGCGCCGTGTCTTCTTCCAGGCTTAACGTCGGCGTCGCCTTCGGCGGCGTGGCGCCCGAACACGAAGTCTCCGTCATCTCGGCCTTGCAGGCGGCGGCGGCGCTGGACCGGGCGCGTTACCATCCCATCCCCCTCTACGTGGCCAAAGACGGCACGTGGTACACCGGCGAGGGCCTTTTCGATCCGGCGACCTACCAGGACCTCGAGCGCCTGCGCGCCGAAGCCACCCCGCTGGCGCTCGACCCCGGCCCGCGCGGCACGCTCGAACTGGTCGAGACCGGCCCGCGCGGGCTCTTCGCCGGGCGGCCCCGCCGCTTCCGCATCGACGTGATGTTGCTGGCCTTCCACGGCGGCGAGGGCGAGAACGGCGGCGTGCAGGGCCTCTGCGAGACCTTCAACGTGCCCTACACCGGCAGCGGCGTCTTCGGCTCGGCCCTGGGCATGGACAAGGTGCTCTCGAAGATGCTCTGCCGCGACCAGGGCATCCCCGTCGTCGACTTCGTCTGGTTCCGCGAGGCGGACTGGGGCCACCGCGAAGAAGCCTGGCTCGACCGCATCGCCGGGCGCCTGGGCTACCCCGTCGTCGTCAAGCCGGCCCGGCTCGGCTCGTCCATCGGCATCGCCCGCGCCGCCGACCGCGCCGCGCTCGACGCCGCCGTCGAAGAAGCGCTGCGCTACGACGAGAAAGTCGTCGTCGAGCGAGCCGTGCGCAAGCTGCGCGAGATCAACTGCTCGGTGCTGGGCGACCCCGCCGAGGCGCAGGCGAGCGTGCTCGAAGAACCCGTCCCCACCCGGAGCGAGGACCTGCTCTCGTTCCGGGACAAGTCCCTGCGCGGCGACGGCGGGGCCAAGGGCCGCCCGCGCGGCGCCAAACAACGCGGCGCGCAGGGCATGGCCTCGCTCGACCGCCTCATCCCCGCCCCGATCCCCGGCGAACAAACCGCCGAGATCCAGCACCTCGCCGTGCGGATCTTCCAACTCTTCGAATGCGCCGGCCTCGCCCGCCTCGACTTCATGATGGACGGCGAAACGGGCGCGCTCTACTTCAACGAGATCAACACCATCCCCGGCTCGTTCTCGTTCTACCTCTGGGAGCCGTCCGGCGTGCCCTTCGACCACCTCACGCACCGCCTCATTGAGATCGCCCGGCAACGCCATCGCCAGAAAAACGGACGCATCCGCAGCTACGACGTCAACCTGCTCTCCGAGAAAAGCCTCGGCAGGCTCAAGGGGGCGAAGGCGCGAGGCTAGGCGATGGGTGCAGGGTCAGGAGTGGGTGAGACCGGAGCGAAGTAATGCGACGAGCGTTTTTACGATCTCTCGTTGTGTTTCAGGCTTGAGCCTGCCCACTTCTTGCACAATCAGGTTCTCGTTTGCGGTGAAAAGCTTGCCTGGACGCGCGTAGCTTGTTCGATGGAGACTACCCTGGCTGAAGTCTGCATCTGTCAAACTCGACGGCTTTCGGATCGGCGTAGGGCTTGCTCGTGATCTGGCAGAGGATAACGTCGCCGCGACCGATAGCAGCCAGCACACAGGCGGGTCTGAGTTTGGCGCTGGTCAGGTCTGAGAAGGGGAAGCGCACCAGCACTACCGCTCCTGCTGAAGGTGCTGCCATGCCGTGTCTTCCTCTTTGCGATTCCAATCTTCAGCCAGGGCGGCTTCGCTGAGCAAGGCCGTGTCGCTTATCGTCCCTGCTACGTCATCGTCGAGTATCGTGACGAGTGCACGCCTGGCGTGCGACAGGTCCACCTCTTCGAGCAGCCGGATGCGCCCGTCCTTTTCGACTATGGCTTCAATCGTCTTCAGCATGGGCAACCACGATGGATGGGTTTACGTTGTCTACCCCGATGTAGGCCGCTCGGTTCGCGCTCGGCGCGCCGACGCAGCGGACTCAAGGGGGCGAAGGCGCGGAGATAACCCTCACGATTCGCCCAGCTTGATCTCCGTCAGCTCGGCGCGCAGGAACGAGACGAAGACCTGGGCGGCTTTCCGATCCTTCCACCCGATGCGCAGCGCCAGGCGGTCTCCGTTCGAGCCGGGGAGATCCTGGAAGGCAGACAGGTTGTTCGCCTCGACGATCAGCCGCGTGCCCAGGTTCTTCAGGGCCAGGTTCCGCACGTCGCGCAGCAGGATCGACCGCGTCTCGATCTCGGACTTTTTGGATTTCGCGGCGAGGCCGAAGTCGCCCATCGTCACCGGTTTGTATTCCAGCACCAGCGCCTTGTCCCGGTATTTGAGCAGGCCGCGCACCTGAAAGATGCCCTGCATGAGGTCGGCAGGGGTCGGTTCCAGGGAGACCGGCAGGCTGTCGTGTGGCGAGAGCATGAGCGCCGCGCGGGGACGGGGCAGGCCAGCGGAAAGGATCGGTGCTAGAGACGAGGCGGGGCGGCAAAAGTTCGTGCGGATCCTCGGCGGCGGCACCCCGACGCCGACGCCCGAAACCTTACCGGCGCGTCGCATCTTCAACCCTTCGGCGTCGTACCAGAACGTGCCGCATGGGCAGCTTTGCCAGGACATCCCCTCGATAGATCATGGAAACGACCGATAACGAGAACGGCGAGCGACGGCCCCGCGTGGTGATCGTCGGGGCGGGCTTTGCCGGGCTGAACGCGGCCAAGCAGCTGCGCCGGGCGCCCGTCGAGGTGGTCCTCATCGACCGCAACAACTACCACAAGTTCCAGCCGTTGCTCTACCAGGTAGCCACCGCCGGGCTGGAGCCGGACGAAATTGCCCACAACGCCCGCGAAATCTTCCGCAACGCCGCCAACGTGACCTTCCGCCTGGGCACCGTCCGCGCCGTCGATCCAGCGAAGAAACGCGTCCGGCTGCACAGCGGCCACAGCCTCGCCTACGACTACCTGATCCTGGCCGCCGGCGCCGTGACGGGCTACTTCGGCGTCGAAGGCGTGCGCGAGCACGGCTTCCCGCTCAAAAACCTCCCCGACGCCATCGACCTGCGCAATCACATCCTGCGCC
>JBFGTT010000057.1:0-10882 GCA_041565995.1 Rhodothermales bacterium | reverse complement strand
GCAACGTGCGCGAACTCCACAACGTCGTCGAACGCCTGCTCATCCTCAGCGAAGGCGAGGTCATCGGCGTGCAGGACGCCGAGCGCTACGTGCAACCCGGCGCCGCCGGCGCCAACCCCGTCGAAGGTCTCATCGAACGCTTCGACGAATTCAGCGACTTCCGCGACATGGCCGAGAAGCTCTTCATCGAGCACAAGCTGCGCCAGTTCGACTGGAACATCAGCCGCACCGCCGAAGCCATCGGCATCCAGCGCTCGCACCTCTACAACAAGATGAACAAGTACGAAATCCAGCGAGAAGACTAACGATGACGGCAAGCGGATCGGCGCGCACCCAATCCGCACTCCGCACTCCGCACTCCATGACTTCGTTGCTCCACGTCGAAGACCTCACGAAAAGCTATCCGACCGGGACGGGAGGGCGGCTGGAGGTGCTCCGAGGCGTCACCTTCACGGTGCGGCGCGGCGAGGTGGTGGCGGTGGTGGGCGAGAGCGGAACGGGCAAGAGCACCCTGCTGCACCTGCTCGGCGCCCTCGACCGGCCCGACGCCGGCACCGTGCGCTACGAAGGCAACGACATCTTCCGGCTCGACGACGAAGCCCTGGCGGCCTTCCGCAACCGCTCCGTAGGCTTCGTCTTTCAGTTCCACCACCTCTTGCCCGAATTCACGGCGCTCGAAAACGTGGCGATGCCGGCGCTCATCCAGGGCAAGGACTTCGCAGCGGCCCGCCCGCGCGCCCTCGACCTGCTGCGCCAGCTCGGCCTGGAGGCGCGCGCCGAACACCGCCCCGCCGAACTCTCCGGCGGCGAGCAACAGCGCGTGGCCGTCGCCCGCGCACTCATGAACGAACCCCGCCTCGTGCTGGCCGACGAGCCGACGGGCAACCTCGACACGCGCACCGCCGAGACGCTGCACGAGGAAATCCTCCGCCTCAGCCGCACCTTCGCGCAGACCTTCGTCCTCGTGACGCACAACCCGGCCCTGGCCGCCCTCGCCGACCGCATCCTGCGCATCGAGGGCGGCCTGATCGAGGAGCAGCCCGGCGTAAGCGCCGCCTCGCGCTAGCGCCCCGCCCAAGCCTCCGCCGCCGATCCTCCCGTCTAGCTTCTACCTTGCTCCGGAGATACTCTGGACCCACTCCGGCCCGGCATCAGACCAACACGTGGCGCCTTGCGGCGTGTGAAAGCGTCGCCCGGCAGCCCGCGCAATCCTCCCACACCCTCCCATACCTTTGAAGCGGCCCTCGCCCGATGTTACTTGCCGCGCCGGGCAGGCGGCAGGGTGGGAGAGATGCGTGTTCCCATCCCCGTCGGAGGCTGCATGAGGAAGAACGCCTGGCTTGCCGCTGCCGGTCTGCTGCTGCTCGGCGGCTGCTCCCCGCTCAACACCCTCCAGACGCCGGACGTGCGCCCTCCTGGCGGCGTCCTGGTGGGGATGGGATTGACGGCGGGCGCCAGCGGCAACGTCATCGAGGGCAACCGGGAAAATAACGACCTGCCCTTCACGCACACCGAACTTTACCTGCGCCTGGGCCTGCTGCCCGGCGTGGAGGCCGGCGCGCGCGTCGTGGGCCTGGTAGGCTACGCCCTGGACGCCAAAGTGCAACTGCTGCGAGAGCCGCTGCTGGTGGCCGCCAACGCGGGCTTCGGCAGGGCCTCGGAAGACTATTGCTTCTACGGCTGCGCGGCAACCGACGTCAGCACGCGCTTCGCCGGCCTCATCGCCGGCACCCGGAACGTCTACGGCGCGCTGAAGCTGACCGACTACGCCTACCGCTTCCGCGGCGGGCCGGACGACGCCGAGGCGTTCGAGCAGTTGCTGCCGGGCCTGGCCTTCGGCGTCGTAAACCGCGCCTCCGGCAGCCGCGTGCAACTCGTCCTGGAAGCCAATGCCTACTTCATGCCGGAGCCGGCCTACACCTTCAGCGCCGGGTTGCAGATCGTTTCGGATTGAGACCGGCCCGGTGAACTTCTGCGGTGCAAAATCTTACAATGCCCAACGCTGGAACACTTTTGGCAGCGAGGAGGACGGCACGCCGCCGCCTCTCGCGCATCAGACCGCCCTGACATTATGACGGAACTCGCCGTTTTAGATCCCGCCGTCGGCTTCATCGAAGAAGCCATCGATCCGACGCTGGACCTCTTCGAGGAGATCGAACGCCTCAAGCAGCAGAAAAACGCCATCCTGCTGGCGCACTACTACCAGGAACCCGACATCCAGGACATCGCCGACTACATCGGCGACTCGTTGGGCCTGGCCCGGCAGGCCGCCGCCACCGACGCCGACTTCATCGTCTTCGCCGGCGTGCACTTCATGGCCGAAACCGCCAAAATCCTCAACCCCTCCAAAAAAGTTCTCCTGCCCGACCTCAACGCCGGCTGCTCCCTGGCCGACTCGTGCCCGGCCGACGCCTTCGCCGCCTTCCGCGCCCGCCACCCGGACCACGTCGTCGTCTCCTACATCAACTGCACCGCCGCCGTCAAAGCCCTCAGCGACATCATCTGCACCTCCTCGAACGCCGAGCACCTGATTCGCCAGATCCCCGAGGATCAGCCCATCATTTTCGCCCCGGACCGCAACCTGGGCCGCTACCTCGTCCAGCAAACCGGCCGCGAGATGCTCGTCTGGGACGGCGTCTGCATCGTCCACGAAACCTTCAGCGAGAAGAAGCTCGTGCGCCTGAAGGTGCAGTACCCCGACGCGCTGGTGCTGGCCCATCCCGAATGCGAAGAAGCCGTGCTGCGCCACGCCGACTTCATCGGCTCGACCTCCAACATCCGCCGCTTCGCCCGTGAGAGCGACCGCCGGCAGTTCATCGTGGCCACCGAAGAAGGCATCCTCCACCAGATGCGCAAGGACTGCCCGGACAAGGACTTCATCCCGGCGCCCCCCGAAAGCGGATGCCAGTGCAGCCAGTGCCCCCACATGCGCCTCAACACGCTCGAAAAGCTCTACCTGTGCCTCGTCCACGAGCAGCCCGAAATCGTCCTCGACGAAGCCCTTCGCCTGCGTGCCCTGCTGCCCATCGAGCGCATGATGGCGATGAGCCAGGGCGTCAAGTAGGCGAAATCCCTAAAAAAAGCGACATCCCGAAATAAAATCGAGACGGCTCCTTGCCCGTCCCTTCCCCCGCAGCCTATCCTCGGCAGACCACAGCCACGGACCGATCATGACAGGACGGCTCACCCTGCTTTCGTCGGACGTGCTCCAGTTGACGGACGACGAGCTGTTCCGGCTCTGCGCAGCCAACCGCGACCTGCGCATCGAGCGCGATTGCCACGGAAACCTCTTGCTGATGCCTCCAACGGGCGGAGATACCAGTGGTAAGAACAGCATCCTGACGGCTGAACTCGTGATCTGGAATCGAAAAACGCGCCTTGGGAAGGTCTTCGATTCCAGCGGGGGATTTGTCTTACCCAACGGCGCCATGCGTTCTCCGGATGCTGCCTGGATCCCGACCGAACGATGGCAGCGGCTTAGCGCGGCCCAGCGGAAGAAATTCTTACCCCTCTGCCCGGACTTCGTCGTCGAATTGGTCTCCCCGACGGACCGGCTGCAGGATCTGCAAGCCAAGATGCGCGAATGGATGGATAACGGCTGCCGCCTCGGCTGGCTGCTCGACCCGGCCGAGGAGACCGCCTACGTCTACCGCGCTGCGGGCGCACTCGAAGTCGTCGATACGTTCGACGCGGTGCTCTCGGGCGAAGCCGTGCTGCCGGGCTTCGTCCTCGCACTCAAGGACTTGCGGTAGCGCCCCCTTCAGCTGTGCTAGAAAGTGAACCGCAGGCCGGTCATCGGTTCGAAGCGTCGCTGGACGAGGTAGCGCTGGGCGTGGTCGTCGCCCCCGTCGATGCGTTCGTAGCTGTAGCGGGCGCGGAGAAAGAGCCACAGCGACCCGGCCAGGCGATAGTCGGTCCCGAAGACGAGCGCGCTCAGGTCGTCCACTTTGCTGAAGATCGAGAAGAAGCCGGCCAGGCCGCCCCGGTCGATGCCCACCTCCAGGCGCAGGTCGTCGGCGGCGCGCAGGAACAGGCGCAGGTGCAACTCGCTCAGGCGCTGCGGGCCGTAGTGGCGGCGGAAGGCATACCAGAACTCGAAGTTTTGGGAGATCGACAGGTGCAGTTCGGTGAGCAGGTCGTTGGCGCCGAGGCTCTCGTCGAGGCGCACGCCGGCCAGGCGCTGGTCTTCGGGCATCTCGGAGGCGGTGTCGGTGTCGAGGATGCGGGCCTGCGGGTTGTGGATGGTGTAGAAGGCGCCGACGAAGCCGGGGATGAAGCCCGGGCTGTTGTAGAACAGGCCCAGGCGCAGGCGGAAGCTGAAGAGGTCGAGGAAGGGCCGGCTGTAGAGGTCGGCGCCGAAGCCGACGCCGTCGCCGAAGGCCGGGTACCAGGCGTAGCTGGCGTAGGGGGCGAAGGCGATGTCGCCGGATTTAAAAAGATCGAACTGTAGATCGACGCTGTAGGCTTCCAGGCGCCGGACGTCGGGCAGGCGGGGCGCCAGGTCGGTGACGTAGTTGAGACCGAGCTGCATCGTGCGCAGGGCGCGCGGGCGCGTGAAGGCCAGCGGCCGGATCGCCGCGCGCCCGCCGGCGACGCCGTCGAAGAGCACGTTGTCGGAAAAAACGGCCAGTTCGGCGGCCTGGCCCTGCCAGATGAACTCGGCGCCGACGGTGCGCTCGTCCCACGCGATGGAGGAATTGAAGAAGTTGACCACGTGCCCGACGCCCAGCCGCATCCGGTCGATCAGTCCGGCGCGCAGGTGCACGGGCCGGCCCCGAGGCGGGTTGTAGCGGACGAACTCGACGAGGCGGAGCAGGTCGTAGGGTTCGTCGGTGTCGGGTCCGTAGTCGCCGTAGTAGCCGGCGCGCAGGGTGCCGCCGAGGCGCGCCGTAACCGCGCGCGTGACGAGGTCGAGCGTGAGGTTGCCGGCGCCGCGCCACTGGGCCGCGATGAGCGAGAAGCCGCCCATGGCGTAGAGGGTGCTCTCGCGGCGCCACCACACCCGCTGGATCTGCTCGCGCGGGTCGTCCGCCGCGCCGAAGGCGATAGGCTGGGCCGCCGCCTCGCGCACACCGACGCCGGGCAGGAGCGCCAGCAGCGCCGCCAGCAGCAGCCCGCCCCGCATCCAGCAGGTCCCCCCTGTACTGTTTGCCATCGGGTCGTTAAGTTGCGGTGGCGTTGCGTGGACGGGCGAGCGTGAGCCGGGACAGGATGAATATCGAATAACGCATCTCGAATGTCGAGTTCCGAAGGCAGGCGCTCCCATCGACATTCACGAGGCCGTGATCGATATTCGCCGGGCGAAGGCTTGCTTCCGGGCGCGCCTTGCTCCCGACGCCCCACGACGATCCTCATACGAGCCAACCCTCTTTTTTCTCCATGCAGGCACTCGACTGGTGGATTGTGCTGCTCTACATGGCCGCCACGCTGGCCCTGGGCGTCTACCTGGCGAGGCGGGCCTCCGGCTCGATGGAGGACTTCTTCGTCTCGGGGCGTTCGTTGCCCTGGTGGCTGGCCGGCACGTCGATGGCGGCGACGACGTTTTCCATCGACACGCCACTCTACATCGCCGGGGTGGTGGGCGGCCGCGGCATCGCAGGCAACTGGGAGTGGTGGGCCTTCGGCGTCGGCCACGTCGTGCTGATCTACCTGTTCGCCCGGCTCTGGCGGCGCAGCGAGATCGTCACCGACGCCGAGTTGATCGAGTTGCGCTACGGGGGGCGGCCCGCCGCCGTGCTCCGGGCCTCCAAAGCCTTTCTCTTCGCCGTGCCCATCAACTGCATCGGCATCGGTTACATCATGCTGGCGGCGGTGAAGGTGGTCGGGGCGCTGGGCATCTGGGAGGGCTTCGGGTTTGCGCCGGAAGAACAGGTCTGGGGCCTCGATCCGAAGCTGCTCACCGTCGTCGGCGTGGCGGTGCTGGTGCTGGTCTACGCCGGGTTTTCGGGCCTCTGGGGCGTCGTCGCCACCGATTTCTTCCAGTTCTTCCTGGCCCTTTTCGGCGCCGTCGCCGTGGCCTGGTACGCCCTCGACAGCCCGGAGATCGGCGGCCTCGGCGGCCTCGTCGAGAAGGCGCAGCAGCAGACCGACTTCGACGTGCTCTCGTTCGTCCCGCTCAGCTTCGACGCCGAAAACTGGCTCGGCGTCGGCTGGAGCGCCTTCGCCGGGATCTCGGCCACCACGTTCTTCGCCTACGTCTTCGTCCAGTGGTGGACCTTCCGGCGCTCGGACGGCGGCGGCGAGTTCATCCAGCGGTTGGCAGCCTCGAAGGACGAGGCGGAGGCCGAAAAGGCCGCCTGGTTCTTCAACGTAATGCACTACGTGGTGCGCACCTGGCCCTGGGTGCTCGTGGCCCTGGCGGCTCTCGTGCTCTACCCCGACCTCGAAGACCGCGAACTGGGCTACCCGAAGCTGATGCTCGACCTCTTGCCTGCCGGGATGCTCGGCGTGGTGGTGGCGTCGCTGCTGGCGGCCTTCATGAGCACCGTCTCGACGCTCATCAACTGGGGCGCCTCCTACCTCACCAACGACCTCTACCGCCGGTTCGTCCGGCCCGCCGCCGAGCAACGCGAACTGGTGGCCGCCGGGCGCGCGGCTTCCGTCGTCATCACGGCGCTGGGGGCGCTGGCGGCCTTCTACGCGCAGGACGTCGGCAAAGTCTTTCGGCTGGTCATCGCCATCGGCACCGGGCCGGGTGTGGTGCTCATCCTGCGCTGGTTCTGGTGGCGCATCAACGCCTGGGCCGAGCTTGCGGCGATGCTGGCGGGCTTCCTGATGGGGCTTTTCACCACCCTGGTGCCCGTGCTCACCATCGCCGACTTCGGCCTGCGCCTGATGGTCATCACCGCCGTCACCGGAGTCATTTGGATCGCCGTGATGTACGCCACGCCGCCGGAGGCCGAGGCGACGCTGGCGGCTTTCTACCGCAAGGTGCGCCCCGGCGGACCGGGATGGCGGCGGCAGCGCGCACAAACCGGCCTGGCGCCGGCGCAGTCGCTCCGGCACGACCTCGTGCGGGTGGGGGCCGCCGTGTGCCTGCTCTTCGGGCTGATGTTCGGCACGGGGGCGCTGCTGTTACTGCGGCCCGGCACGGCGGCGGCCATGGCGGCGCTGGCGCTCCTGGGCGCGATCGTGCTCGTGCGCGCACGCCGCCGCCCGGCCGCACGGCCCTCCTGACGTGCGCCGCGCGCCGCCGTGAAACTCTACGTGTTCTGGGACATTCGACTTTCCCCGGCCTGCGGACGACGATGGACGACCAGCGGCGGACGACCCGGCAAAGGCCGTCTACCCCGGTCGTGCTTCCACCGTCGATCCGCGTTCCGCCCAGGGCGATTGTAAGGAGCCTGCTTTGCAAGGGATACGAAGTGCTCAGGTGGTTGTGTGTTGAGGTGTTAGGGTGTTCAAGCTTTGCGAACGCGAACACTCAAAAACGCGAACACTCCCCTGCAAAGCGGACGCTTTGACGCGGTTCTGATACTACCCGGCTGGATGCGCACGCTTCGAGCCTTTGCTGTCCGAGCGCTATGGCACGCATCGCGAAAATGCCGCTTTTTCCGCTGGGCCTCGTGCTCTATCCCAACGAGCGCCTGCCGCTGCATATCTTCGAGCCGCGCTACAAGCAGATGACCGAATGGTGCCTGGCCACCAACAACCCCTTCGGCATCGTCTTCTTCGACGAAGGCAAGCTGGCCGAGGTGGGGTGCACCGCGCGCATCGCCTCCATCCTCGAACGCTACCCCGACGGCCGGCTGGACCTGCTCGTCAACGGCGAACAGCGCTTCAACGTCGCCCAACTCTTCAACGATCGGGCCTATCTCACCGCCGACGTCGAACTCATCGATGAGCCGGGGGAGGCGCCCAAACGCGAGTTGCAGGAGCGCGTGATTACGCAGCACATGCGGCTTTTGGAACTGGCCGGGCGCACCGTCCGCCCCAGCCTCTACGAGAACGAACCGGCGCTCTCCTACGTCATCGCGCCTAACGCCGGCCTGACGCCGCAGCAGAAGCAGGAAGTGCTCGAACTGCTCACCGAAAACCAGCGCATCGACTACCTGATTCTGCACCTCGAAACCCTCATCCCACGCGTCGAACAGATGGAAGAGCTGCGCCGCAAGGTCCAGTCCAACGGCCACTTCCGCGACTTCCCGCCGGAGGAACTCTGAAACGACGATGCCCAGGATCGGCCCCTACACCCTCTACGCCATCGAAACCGGACGCTTCGGGCTGGACGGCGGCGCCATGTTCGGCATCGTCCCCAGGCCGCTCTGGGAGCGCCGCATCGCCCCCGACGCCCGCAACCGCATCCGGCTGCACATGCGCTGCCTGCTGCTCGAAGGCGACGGACGCCTCCTCCTCATCGACGACGGCCTCGGCGACAAGTACGACGCCCGGTTCCAGGACATCTACGCGGTCGATCACGACCACAGCGACCTGCGCCGCTCGCTCAACGCCGCCGGCTTCGGCCCCGACGACGTCACCGACGTGATCCTGACGCACCTGCACTTCGATCACTGCGGCGGCAGCACCACCCGGCGCGGCGATCGCCTCGCCCTCACCTTCCCTCGCGCCACCTACCACGTCCAGCGGGCGCACTGGCACTGGGCGCGGCACCCCAACGCGCGCGAGCAGGCGTCCTTCCTGGCCGAAAACCTCGACCCGCTCGACGCCTCCGGCCAGCTCCGGCTGATCGACGGCGAGGGCACGCTCTTTCCCGGCATCGACGTGCTGACGGTGGACGGGCACACCGAGGCGCAGCAGATGGTCAAGCTGTCGGGGCCGGAGGGCACGCTGGTCTTCGTGGCGGACCTGTTGCCTACCTCGGCGCACCTGCGCCCACCCTGGATCATGGCCTACGACGTGCGCCCGCTCGTGACGCTGGCCGAGAAGCAGGCCTTCCTGGAGCGCGCCGAAGCCGGCGGCTGGCACCTGTTCTTCGAACACGACCCGGAGGTAGCCGTGGCCGGCCTGCGCCGCACCGAACGCGGCATCGAGGTGGCCGATCCCCGGCCCCTGGAGGCGTTGTTCTAGCGCCGTGCGGCTTGAATTACGTATTTTCAGGCCGATACGTGTATACATTGAGGTGATCGCTCGTCATCGGGGCTGCCGGGTCGGAGCCTACCCACGCGCTCGTTTTCACATGCCTTCCTGCCGGGTATGAAGCCAGATACCGCCAAGTCGGTCTCGTCGCTCGTCTCGGAAGCGCTGCCGTTGCAGTTGCTGATCGTCGAAGACGACGACACCGATGCGCGCATGATCGAGCGGGTGATGCAGCGGGACGATCCGCAGGCCGCCGTGCAACGGGCCGCCACGCTCGCCCAGGCCCGCCTGCTGCTCGGGGAAGTCCCCTTCGAGGTGGCCCTGGTCAGCCACGAACTGCCCGACGGCGACTGCTTCGAGTTGCTGGCGTTCCTGCGCGAAGAGGCCCTCCGCCTGCCCGTGGTGGTGCTGACGCGCTACGGGCACGAAGACGTGGCCGTAGCCGCCATGAAAGCCGGCGCCAGCGATTGCGTACGCAAGGAACTCGACCACCGGCACCTGCACCAGTTGCCCTCCCGGCTCCACGAGGCCGTCCACCGGCACGAACAGGCACGGCAGCTGGAAGAGCGCGCCCGTCAACTGGAACAGACCAAGCTCATCGAGACGCTGCGCTCGACCGTGGCGACCGTCAAGCACGAGATCAACAACCCCCTGGCTATCATCTCGGGCAACGC
Source organism: Rhodothermales bacterium (assembly GCA_041565995.1). Taxonomy (GTDB): domain Bacteria; phylum Bacteroidota; class Rhodothermia; order Rhodothermales; family JBFGTT01; genus JBFGTT01. Next base: position 1,172 of record JBFGTT010000057.1, on the reverse strand, counting down.
CCAGTTGCTGCTCGAACTGGCCCGCTTCATGGAACTCGACGACGAGTTGATCAAGCCCATCCGGGACATCGAAGAGGCCAGCCTCCGCATCGCCGAGTCGCTCGACAAGCTGGGCAACCTGCGCGAGATCATCACCCGCGAATACGTGCAGGGCGAGGGCAGCCTGATCGACCTGAACAGCGGCTAGCCCGGCCTGCGGAACCTCGACGGCGACGGATCATACAAACCGCCTGTTTGGGCGCGGCGGGCCTCCCGGTTTGCCCTTGAAGCGATGCCGCGCCGATGAGTATTTTCCCGTACCGCCTTTCTTGAGCCAATCCACTCGGCCTATCGTAGCAACTGTTACGAACGACGACTTGCCTGCCTGTGTGGGCGGAGCGGCGTGTGCCGCTCGGCTGCGCCTCAGGCTTTCGTAACAGGGCCGGATCCTCCTCCGTCGTCGCGCGCGGAGCGCGTGCGCCTTATTCGTTGAGCGAGGGTTCCGTGTATCAGCACAGACCCGACCGTCTGTTTCTTAGACCGAGCGCGTGATGTTTCGCAGGATCGTGCGATTGGCGATTGCCGGGGCGTGCGTCCTGGGGCTGGCGGCTACCGCCCGCGCCCAGGGCGTCGAGGTCCGTCTGCTCGAAGAGCGTGCCGGCGGCGCGGTCTTCGAAGTGACGGCGGCCTGGCCGCTGCCGCTGCGCGCCGCGCTCGACTCCGCCGGCGTCACAACCCTGAACGAGCGCGCCGCGCTGGCAGCCGTGCGAGGGATGCTGGCGGCCTCCGAGACGCTGCGCCTGCCCGCGCTGGCCCCGCCCGTCGCCCGCGTGCTCGCCGCCGACTTCGACGAAATGGCCCTGCCGCGCGCCGCCGACGCCGCCGACGTAGTCGCCGAACTGGACCGGCCCGCCGCCGAGGTGGTGGGCCTGGGCGTCGAGCGCAAGCACCCGGCGGCGACGCTGCTGGCCCGCCTGCTGACCTACGACGCCGCGCGCGGCACGCTCCGCCGCTACCGCCGCCTCGTCGTGGAGGTCGCCTACGCCGCCGGCCCGCGCGGCGCGGCCCGTACCCTGGGCGCTTCCTCGGACAACCCGCACCTGGCCGTCACGCGTAGCGTCCTGGCCGACGGCGTCGTCTACAAAATCGCCATCACGCAGGAAGGCGTCTATCGCATCGACCGCGACTTCCTC
>JBFGTT010000056.1:0-10941 GCA_041565995.1 Rhodothermales bacterium | reverse complement strand
GCCCAACGTCTCGCTTACGCTAACCTTCTGAGGTGACCACGATGCCCGCTGCACGGGGTGCCGCTTTGAGAAACGGAGGATCGAAGATGGAGGATCGAGGAGCCGACGAGCCGACGAGCCGACGAGCCGACGAATCGACGATTCTTCTTTTACGTCCACACGTCCACACGTCCATACGTCCTCTCGTCTTTTTCCTCGTCCTGCTCGGCCTTGCCCTCTCCGCCTGCGACGGCGCCGGCCCCGGCGACTTCGAGGCGGACTACGTGCTGGAGGCCTACCTGATCGCCGGCGAACGCTTGCAGCCGGTACGCCTGAGCCGGACGGCCCCGGTCAACCAGCGCTACGACTTCACGGCGCTGGCGGTGCGCGGCGCCTCGGTGCGCCTGTCGCTGCTGGCCGCCGACGGCAGCGTCGAGACCACCTATTCGATCCCCGACGCGCCGGACGAGCCGGGCGTCTACCGCGTGCACGACCCCGGCGTGCGCGTGCTGTCGCTACGCACCTACCGCCTGGAGATCACCCTCCCCGGCACCGGCGAGCGCATCAGCGCCGTCACCGTCGTGCCCGACACCTTCAGCGTCGTGGCGGCCAACGCCCGCGAAGTCGTCTTCCAGAGCACCGCGCAACTGGAACTGACCCTCACGCGCAGTACCTCGCCGGGCCGCCAGCAGAGCTACTACACCTTCGTCACCGAAGCCCTCGACGCGCGCGAGGAACAACTGACGCCGCTGGCCAAAGCCTTCTTCGAGAACCAGGAAGGCGAGGTGACCCTCGAAGACCTGCGCGTGAGCGGCTCGCCGGTGCTCAACGAAGCCAACTACGACCCCAACCCCGACGGGACGATCACGATCAAGTATCCCTGGCTGGCCGTCGCCTTCTTTGGCCCCAACCGACTCTTCGTCAACGCCCTCGACGACAACCTCTACGATTACCTCCGTTCGCAGAGTGTGCAGCAGGGCGGCTCGACGTTCTCGCCCGGCGAAATCCCCAATCCCATCGAACACGTCGAGGGCGCGCGCGGCGTCTTCGGCAGCTACGCCCGCGTCAGCTACGAACTCGTGGTGCTACGGCCCGACGGGTCGGATTGCGTGGTGATCGGGGAGCAGGTCGTCTGCGGCGCGGCGGCGCGGTAGGCCCTCAGCCTCTCGATGTCCGCATAGCCCGGCGGCCCCGTGCCACGCCGGAAACGCACCGCCGGCGCCGCCCTCGTGCGGCGGCGGAGGCAGCCCAACGCTTCATTTTGGGCCGATACGGCTATTCAGGGCGATTCGGAGGGCCGCTGCCGGCGCCCCGCCGGCGTGGCCGAGGTCGGAGGGGTTTAAGTGAATCGGCGAAGCGTCGATAACCGATGACGGGTCGATCCAGACATGATGAAACGGAAAAACGGTTCATTTCTACTTGCCGTCGTTACCTAAAGTAGCGCTGCAGCGCCGAGGCGACGCTCCGGTCTTTCGCCGAAAACCTGCTTTCTGGTCCGTTTGAGAGGATTCTCTAGAAAAAACCGCCGGCAGGCACACCTCTTGCAAAGCGGAACCCCATCGCAACCGCTCACTGCCTGTTCCCCCACGGCTAGTACAGGAGAAAAACGATGGGACAGACCCTCTACGCCATCATCGCCATGATGATCGTGTCGCTCTTTGCGCTGCACCAGCAACGCCACGCAATACGCACGCAGATGGACATGATCGACAACGAAATCAACACGATTGCCTCCGGCGTGGCCGTGGAACGGCTCGAAGAGGTAAGCGCGTTCGCCTTCGATCAGAAGACCAAGGGTGGGCGGATCGTCGAATCGCCCAGCGGCCTGACCGCACGGGAAGACTTCGGCAGCGGCGAAGGCAAAGACATGCCCAACGACGACCTCGACGACTTCGACAACACCGACGTCGAGATGCAGCGCGAAGTGGGCGGCCAGCCGCTGGTCTTCGAGGTCCACACGACGGTCGATTACGCCGATCCCGTCGATACCGACCAGCCCAGAGTCGAGCGGGGCAAATACAAGCTCATCACGGTCACCGTGGCGCCCAAGGACCTCGACAACACGCTCTACAACGCCGAAGGGCTCAAGAAGAACACCTACACGCTGGCGCAGTCGGTCTCGTGCAAGAGCGCCTGCCAGTGGTAGCACGCGAACGCCGTCGTGGATCGGTCCGCACGCCGGACCGGTCCGGTTGTGTCCACCTAAGCCCCTAGCGTGCCATGCATATCATCTGGGAAAACCTGCTGGCAGCCATCTTGATGATGAGCATCGCCCTGACGCTGGTGGTCGTCAACGCCCGCAACCAGGAGACGCTGACCGAGACGACGGCCTACTACACGCTCAAGACGCAAGGAACGGCCTTTACCGAGATTCTCAAGCGCGACTTGCAGGGCGTCGAAGAGGTCTTCACCTACGCCGAACTCGACGGCGTCTTCCAGTTTCGCGCGCGCATCGGGCAGGAAAACACGAGCCGGCAGATCGAGTATCGCCGCAACCAGGTGACGCAGCGCGACGGGATCACTTTTTACGAGATCCAGCGCTTCGTCGACGGGGAGCGCCGGGGCGGCAGCATGTCGGCCATCACCGAATGGGAGATCCAGGCGCTCAACGAAGAAGGGCAGCCTATCAACGACCAGTCCAAACTGGGCGATTGCAACCAGATCCTCGTCCGGTTCGAGGCGGCCTCGCCCTTCGTAGAGACGGAAACGGTAGACCGCATGCGCTGGGAAAGCCGGTTCTTCCCCCCGCTACGCAGTCGTTCAACGGTGCTCTAGCAGAGCATCTCCTCCACCACGGACTTTACAACACGCAGGGGTGTCATCATGGGGAAAGTAGCACTCGTCATCGTCGGTCTGGCGACCTTCGTCGGGATGTTTGTCTCGATCAGTTCGCGGGACAACCTCAACGGCTCGAGGGAGCGAGTCGCCGGGCAGCAGTATGAGATCCTGGCGCGCAACGCGGCACTGGCCGGGCTTAACAAGGCCGAGCAGCGCCTGGCCGAAGACTTCCGGGGGCACACGGTGGCGCCCAGCAGCTTCGACGGCGCCAGCTATACCGTGAGCGTCACGGCAGGCCTCAACCAGGCCACCGTGACCTCGGTGGGCACCGCGTATACGGCCGAAGGCGAGCCGGTGCGCTTCAACATCCGCGCCGAGTATCAGAAGTTCACGCAGCCCTACGGCATCGCCGAGTCGGCGCCGCCCTTCCTGAGCTTTGCCGTGCTCTCGGAAGACAACCTGCTCCTCAACGGCAACATCCTCAGCGACATCTGCGACATCTGCGTCGACGGCGACGAGGCCAGCACCCTCAACGCCAACATGCACACCAACGGCAACCTCCACGTGACGGGCAACAGCGCCTCGGTCAAAGGCTTCGGCACGCACGTCGGCAGCGGAACCTCCGTCCCCAAAAAAGCGCTCCGGAACACCTTCCAGCCCAACTTCAACCCGACGGGTGCGCCCACCACACAGGCGGTTGAACTGATCCCGGTGCCTCCGCTCGACGTCACGGCGATGGTCTCGGCGCTCTCGGCAGACTCGATCTCAGCGGGCGACGTGGTCCTCTCGGGCGACTATGACTTCGGCGGCACGCGCGAAGAACCCTACGTCTTCCACGTCCGAGGCGATCTCGACTGCTCCGGCGGCACCACCCTCTCGGGCTACGTCATGTTCCTCGTCGACGGCAACGTCGAGTTCACGGGCAACCTGCACGGCGGACCGACCGGCTACGACGGGCCGGACGAGAGCAACATCGCCTTCTACGCCGCGGGCGACGTGACCTTCGGCGGCAACGTCGAGGTGTGGGGGCAGGTCTTCGCCGGCGGCGACATCTGGTTCAGCGGCACGCCCGACGTCTACGGCAACATCACCGGCGACGGGGTCCACTTCAGCGGCAACGTCAACATCTTCTACCGCAAAGCCTCGCCCGCGCTGACTACCTACTGGAACGGATCCAGCGTGATGCGCCTCAAGCGCCTGGCCTATAGCGAATGGTAGGCTTCCACTCTGCATGGTGGGGACCATTGCAGATAAGGGGCGAAGGGGTGAGTCCGAGCGGCTCACCCCTTCTTTTTTGCCCCAGAAACTGTTTGGTACGTCAGACCGCAGGCGAGCACGAGGGCTTTTCGAGGCCAGCGACGCACCACTTTTGAGGTTCGTAGTGGAACTACGGGCCGATAAAGCGGGGGTCGATGGACCGAAAAGAGCCGTGCGCAGGCCGGTATCATCTTACCAAACGGTTTCTCAGATCCACGCCGGCTGCGCGACGGTACGGGCGTCTTCGACGTCGCCGGTGTTGCGCGTCGTGGCCGGCTCGAAGAGCAGCAGGTGGACTTCCTCTTCGGCCACCGGACGATGCTCGACGCCGCGCGGAACGATGAAGAACTCGCCTTCGCCGAGCGGCACGTCGCGCTCGCGCAACTGGATCACCAGGCGGCCTTTGACCACCAGGAACAGCTCGTCCTCGGCCTCGTGGCGGTGCCACACGAAGGCCCCCTTGACCTTCACCAGCTTGACGTGCTGCCCGTTGAGCGCCCCGACGATCTTAGGGCTCCAGTGCTCGTCGAACAGGCCGAACTTCTCGGCCAGATTGACTTTTTCCATGGCTTTATCGCATTAAGCTGACCGCTGGCCGCTGAAAACTATCCCTTCAACAGCGGCAGGCGCCGTCCCGTCCAGCCGGGGAAGAGCACCTCGTCGTGGGCGATGCCCAGGTGCGTGCCGGCCACCTCCGAGAAGACGGCGCGGAAGTCGGTCGTCACAGGCAGGTCGCGGCGGTCTTCGAGGTGCTCGAGGGCCAGCGCCGGGACGCTGCCGTGGACGCGCCCGCCCTCGACGGCGTTCCCGAGGACGAACAGGCAGGAAGCCCGCCCATGGTCCGTGCCGCCCGATCCGTTCTCGGCGACGGTGCGGCCAAACTCGGTCATCGTCATCAGCGTCACCTGGTCTTGCAGGGCGCCCAGGTCGGTCCAGAACGCCGCTATCGATTGTGCCAGGTCGGCGGCCTGCCGGGCGAAGGAGCCGCGCGCGGTGCCCTGCTGCACGTGCGTGTCCCACCCCGCCGACTCGGCAAAGGCCACCTCCAGCCCCACGTCGGCCTTGATGAGTTGGACGATCTGCCGGAGGCTGCCGCCCAGCGGCGAGTTCGGATAGCGGGCGCCGCCGGCGGGGCGGTAGGGCTGCCTGCGGACGCTCTCGAGCACGTGCACGGCCTCGAACGTGTCGGCGCCGGCGCTGCGCAGCAGGTCTTGCGAAGTCTGCCGGTAGAGCGCTTCGAGGCTTTGCCCGGCCTCGCCGGCGCCGTCCATCGCCGAGGACGGCGGCAGGGCGAAGTCGTCCAGGTTTCCGACGGCCAGCGCCGGGGCGGGGCCGTAGAGCGAGCGCGGCAGCGCCGGCGTCAGCGCCACCGACTGGAAGGGCGTGGCGTCGTGGCCCAGCAGCCCCACGGCGCGGTTGAGCCAGCCCGACGCGGTGCCCTTGCGCCCCGGCGTGCCCGTCTCCATGTAGTCCTGCGCGTCGAAGTGCGAGCGCGTCGCATCGGGCGAGCCGACGCCGTGGACGACGGCCAGGCGGCCCTCGTCGAAGTACGGCTTGAAGGGCGCCAGCGCCGGGTGCAGCCCGAAGCGCCCGTCGAGGTCTATCAGCGCGTCGTCGCCGACGGCGTTCATCGCCAGGCGGGGGCGGTGCGTGCGCAGGTGCAGGTCGGTGAAGGGCGTGACGGCCATCAGCCCGTCCATGGCGCCGCGCTGGAAGAGCGTCACGAGGACCTTGCGCCCCCGGTAGCGCGCCGGAGCCGCCGCCGCGCGGGCCGTCCGGTGCAAAAATAGCGGGCTGCCGCCCAGGCCCATCGCCACGAGACCCAGGCCCCCGGCTTTCAGAAAAGCTCTACGTGTAGACATTTCGGATTGCGGATTTTGGATTGCGGATGGTGCGACGGGCATCAACGTCGCTGGAAGGCCGGGGCGCCGAGGATGACGCCCACGACGCGGGCCAAAGCGTCCGGGTTGGCGGCGGCGAAGGCTTCGTCGCCGGGCGGCGGCCGGTCGTCGAGGTCGGCCCGGTCGTCGCCGTCTGGCGAGGCGGCCTCGTCCGTCGCGGCGTTGAGGCGTGCTTCCAGGCCTGGGTCTGTCGCCATCGGCAGCAGCAGGTCCACCGTCTCGGCGGCGTCGCCTTCGGGCAGCAGCAGCGGCACGTAGGCGGCCAGCGCTTCTTCGACGGTCTCCGGCTCGCGGTGCCGGTTGAGCGCCAGCAGGTCGAAGCGCACGCCGTCGACCTTGCCGGTGGCCAGGTGGAGGCCGAAGTTCATCCGGTTGAGCAGCGCGCCCGCGTTGATCCAGGCGTCGGCCTCGTCCGGAAAGCCCGTCGGCGCCTGGTAGCGGTAGAGCGGCTGCCCCATCTTGTCGATCCATTCGACCAACTCGCGCGTCGGGCGGACGTCGGCGTCGAGCGCGCGCAGGCTGCTCACGGCCAGTTCGAAGGGCGTCTTGACCTTGGCCCGCAGCGCCGCTTCCTGCCAGAAATGCGGCGAGTAGGCCAGGGCGCGGACGACGGCGCGCAGGTCGCCGCCCGTCGCCAGGAAGACGCCGGCCAGTTCGTCCACGAGGGCTTCGGGCGGCGCGTCCGAGACGAAGCGGACGGCGAGTTTGCGGGCGAGATGCTGCGCCGTGGATGGATGCGCCGCCAGGAGGTCGAGCACGCGCTCACCCTCGTCGAGTCCGCCGCCGGCGGGGAACGTCTCGCCGAGGATGGTTTTTTCGGTGGCGTCGTGGGCGTCGGCGCGGAAGAGGAAGGCGCCTTCAAGCACGAAGCCGGCGCGTTCGCCCTGCCGGTCCATGCGCCTGAGGACCCGCTCGCCGCGCTCGTTGGGCGGCACGACGGTCCAGCCGGTGAAGGCCCGCGCCACCGCTTCGACGTCCGCCTGCGTGTAGCCGCCGTCGACGCCGAGCGTGTGCAGTTCCATCAACTCGCGGGCGTAGTTCTCATTGACGCCGCGCCGGGGCCGGAACTCCTCCGGGATCTCTTCCAGGGCCTGCTGCTGCTCGCGCTGCATGCGCTGGCGGCCCTCCTGGATGCGGCGTTGCGCGAGGCGCCCGCCGAGGCCGCGCCGGTTCTCCAACGGTTCGAGGCGGGCATCCAGCGTCGTGCGGGTGCCCTCTGGCGCGGTCGATTGGGCGTTGTCGAGGTAGAGCAGCATGGCCGGATGCCGGGCCGTGGCGCCGAGCATCGCGCGAAAGGCGCTGAGCACGTGCGGGCGGACGGCGTCGCGCTCGTAGGCCAGCACGTAAGGCCGCGCCTGGTTGTCTTGCAAGGCCACGTTGAAATGGTTGAACCAGAAATCCGTCAGCACCTCGGCGAGCTGGTTTTCGGTGTAGACGGCACGCAGGAGCTTCTGCCCGATGAGTTCGCCGACGAGTTCGCGCTGCGGGCGCAGGCCGTTGGCCTCCAGGTAGGCGCGGATCTGCTGCCGGCGCGCGCTGCCGTCCAGGTTCTGCATCTCCTCCGCCGACATCCCGCCCTCGCGGGCGGCCCGGCGCGCCACCATGCCCGGATTCGGATACGTCCTGGCCGTCTCCGTCGCCGTCAGGTCGAGGGCTTTGAAGGGGGCCAGCTTCTCGTCGAGCGCTCTGTCCGAGAAGCCGGCGCGGAGCTGGCGCTCGAGCCAGGTTTCAAGGCCCATCGCCACGAGGCGGTCTACGTCGCCGGGGCGGGCGCCGAAGGTGAAGCGGCTGAGCAGGTGCGCCGCCGCCTCGCGCTCGGAGAGGCCGGCGTCGGCGTAGGGCAGCGGTTCGGGGGGCGGGGCGGCGTCGTGCGCGGCCATGCCCAGAAGGGCGGCGCAGGCCACCAGGAAGGCGGTCAGGATCAGCAGGCGCGGTTTCATGGAGCGTCGTTCGGGCTGGAGGATTTTATTCCGGCTCACATGAAAAGCTTAACGACACCGCGCCGGGGGAGTTGTCACAGAACTGTGGCGAATTGGCCCCAATTCGGAAATCAAGGATGCTTACTCGGAACGGTCGTCGGGACGCTCTATTGGCAGCACGCGTAACCACATCTGACCTTCCGTCACGCTGGCAATAGCGCCTCGTTCCAGAGATATCGAAAGGTTGCTGATCCTTTTTTGTCGCAGTTCGTTTCAAAGATTCCCATCATCCCAAAACACCCGAAGCCATGGCCGATTACGCGCATCCCGAAGTGCTCGTCTCCACGCAGTGGGTCGCCGACCGCCTCGACGACACCGGCACCCTGCGCATCGTCGAGTCGAACGAAGACCTCTTGCTCTACAGCACGGGCCACCTGCCCAACGCCGTGCAGATCGACTGGGTCAATGAGTTGCAGGACGAACTCGTCCGCGACTTTATCGGCCAGGAACACTTCGCCACGCTCTGCGAGCAAAAGGGCATCTCGAACGACACGACGGTCGTCTTCTACGGCGACAAGCACAACTGGTGGGCGTGCTACGCCTTCTGGGTCTTCAAGCTCTACGGCCACCAGAAGTGCCTGGTGATGAACGGCGGCCGCAAGAAATGGATCGAGGAGGGGCGCCCGCTGACCACTGAGGTGCCCGCCTTCCCGGAGGCGAGCTACACAGCCCGGCCCCAGAACCGCTCGATCCGTGCCTTCCGCGACGAGGTGCTGGCCCACATGAAGGCCGCCGGCCCGCTCGTCGACGTGCGCTCGCCCGCCGAGTACCGGGGCGAACTGACCCACATGCCGGACTATCCGCAGGAGGGCGCCCTGCGCGGCGGACACATCCCCGGCGCGCGTAACATCCCCTGGAGCCGCGCCGCCCACGACGACGGCACCTTCAAACGCCGCGACGAACTCGAAACCCTCTACCTCGACGAACAACACCTCGACCCCGACGCCGAAACCGTCGCCTACTGCCGCATCGGCGAACGCTCCAGCCACACCTGGTTCGTGCTCACCTACCTGCTCGGCTTCCGCCACGTCAGAAACTACGACGGCTCGTGGACCGAGTGGGGCAACCTCGTCAGCGTGCCCATCGAACGCGGCGCAGGGACGTAAGGGATCGGGAATCGGTTACGGGAAAAGAGTTGGGCGAAGCGCCATCCTCCACCATTTTCCAATTCCCGTTTCCCCTTTTCCCAATTGCCAAAATGACCACGCTCGACGCCATTGCCGAAGACTTCCAGATGGTGGACGACGAGACGCGGCTGGAACTGCTGCTCGACTACGCTCGGCAGTTGCCGCCGCTGCCGGAGGTCTACCATCCGCTGCGCGACCGGGGCCTCTACATGGTCCACGAGTGCCAGTCGCCCGTCTTCCTGATGATCGAAGTCAAAGAAGGCGCCGTGCGCCTCCACGCCGACGTGCCGGAGGAGGCGCCCACCGCGCGCAGCTTCACGGCCATCCTGGTCAAGGCGTTCGACGGCGCCGCGCCGCAGGCCGTCCTCGACGCGCCCGCCGACATTCTCTACCGGCTAGGCCTCACCAGGCTGCTCGGCATGCAGCGCACACGCGGCCTGAGCGCCATCTACCAGCGCATCAAAAACGAAGTGGCCCGGCAGATGGAAGCAGCGTAGGCAAACCGTCATGCAGCCTGGAACAGCGCCAGGAGTTCGGCCAGCATCATGGCCGTAGCGCCCCAGACCTTGTGCCCATCTACGTAGAGGAACGGCACTTCGACTTCCTGCCCGCGCAGCGTCCAGGGCTCGCGTCGTCGCGCGGTGGGATCGAGCAACAGGGGCAGGGGCACGCGCAGGATGGCCTCCACCTCGGCGTCCTGCGGGCGGAGCGACGGGGCTTCGGGTGCCGCCGCCACGAACGGGTAGACGCAAAAGTTCGACGGCGGCACGTAAAGCGGCGTGAGCGTGCCGAGGATCTCGACGGCGGCGGGGTCCAGGCCCACCTCTTCGCGGGCTTCGCGCAGGGCGGCCTCGCGGAGCGTCTCGCGGGGTTCGCGCTGGCCGCCGGGGAACGAGATCTGGCCGGGATGGTGCGGCAGGTCGTCGCGGCGGACGGTCAGCAGCAGCGTGGGCACGGCGTCGAGCGGGAACAGCAGGGCCAGCACGCCCGCCTCGCGGCACGGATGGTCGTCGAGGCGGGCCGCCATCAACTCTTGCCGGATGGACGGGGCCATGCTGAGCTGGGCTTCGAGGCCCGGCAGCGGCCCGGCCAGGCGGCGGCGCAGCAAGGCCGTGTAGGCATCGAAGGAGGGGGCGTCGAGGGGTGTCCGGATCATGCGACGCTTAAGCGTCCGGCCCCGTGGCAGGTTCCGACCCTGCGTGCGTGGACGACGCCGCCGAAACGCACAGGCGCACGGCAACCTTTGCGCGCGCTGCCGTGCGCCCGTACCGCTCCCCTTCGGGGACCTTCGCGCTGCGGCCCTGCGGGGATGCTATCTCAGGAGCGTCATCTTCTTCGCCTCGACGAAATCACCCGCCCGTAGTTCGTACAGGTACACCCCGCTTGCCAGCAACGGCACGTTGAGCGTGACGGTGTGATAGCCCGGAGGCATCTTGCCCTCGAGCAGCGTCGCCATCAGCCGGCCGTTGAGGTCGTAGAGGCGCAAGGTGACCGCCGAGGTGTTCGGCAAGGCAAAGGCGATGGTCGTGCTGGGGTTGAACGGGTTCGGGTAGTTCTGATCGAGACGGAAGGCCGCCGGCACGTCCGCCACGGTTTGCACGTCCGTGACGATGCCGGTCTCGTGGATCCCCTGGGCAAAGGACGCCGCCCACGACACGTCCTTATCCGTGTGGCAGGCCAGGCAGGCGAAGTCGAGCGTTACGGCGGCGAGGCCCTCGGCGTCCAGGGCCACCCGGGCGCCGTCTTGGGTGAACATCGCCTCACGCGTTACCGCCATTGTGTTGATGCCCCAGATGTGCGTCTTGACGTCGCCGCGCCAGCCGTTGCCGGCCTGCAAGCCAAGGGCCGACTTGGTGGCCGGCGCCATGTGGCAGTCCACGCAGTCGATGGGCTTGGGCGCCCCGTCGAGTTGCACTTCGT
>JBFGTT010000055.1:0-10977 GCA_041565995.1 Rhodothermales bacterium | reverse complement strand
TTGCCCGCGTGTCATCCCGAACGAACGTGAGGGATCCCCGTCGGTAAAACCAGGCATCCATGGAATCGCTGGGGATCCCTCCTCCCTGCAGTCGTCGGGATGACACGGCTTTTGCACAAGCATTTCCCAGAACGGATATAAGACCTCCTCGCTCAACTGGACGATGCGCCTCGGCGGGGCGTTGCTGACCTTGCACGCCGTGTTCCTCCTCGTGCTGGGCTACGGCATCGGCGACGACGTCTTTTACGCGCTGTGCCTGGGGCTGGACCTCTTCACCTTCCCCGTCAGTCGGTTGCCCGTCCGCGAAGAACGGGACGGCGCTGCGGTCGCCTGCTGGGCAATACGGCTGCTTCAGCCCCTCCCCGATCACAGCCTGGTCACGTAATCGTCCTCGGTCAAGGCTTCCCCACGACCCCATCGGTTGATGGTTTACTTATACGGTCGTGAACGACGACCGGATTATTGCGCCGTCAATTCGACCCGGCGGTTGAGTGAGCGGCCTGCCTCGGTGCGGTTCGAGGCCACGGGCGCCACCGGGCCGACGCCGACGGGCGCCAGCCGATCCGCCGCGACGCCATAGTCTGCCACCAGTCTCTCCACGACGGCTTCCGCGCGGCGCTGCGACAGGTCTACGTTGTGCGCCAGCGGGCCGGTGTGGTCGGTGTGCCCGACGACGTAGAGCTTCAGATCTGCCTCCTGCGCGAGCAGCCGGGCGATCTCGTCGAGCGCTGGCTTCGATTCGGGCTTGACGAGGGCCTCGTCCACGTCGAAGTAGAGGCCGTAGACCGCGACGTGGCCGTTCTCGCCGAGGCCTTTCGCCAGGGCTTCGGCATCGACGGTGACCTTGCCGGCGTCCAGCGGCTCGATCTCGATCACGTCGAGTTGCACGATGGGCCTGCCGGCGAATTCCTTGAGCGTGGTATGGTGGTTGACGAAGAGCGCGACGTAGACGTCGGCCTCGGCGCCCGGTGCCCTGGCCGCGAGAAAGCGTCGATCTTCGCCTTTGCGCAGGAGAGAGTCGCGCGGGCGGTCTTTGTAAACGTTGGTGAAGTGCCGTCCGCACGCCGCTCCGGCGCAGGCGAAGAGGATCTCGAAGCCCGCTTGGTGCAGGGCATCTTCGTAGTTGCGATAGACCTCTAGCGTAGAGCGACCCTCCGGGGCGATATAGCGGATCGTGGTCACGCGACCTTCTAGCGTCTCCTGCTTGCCATCGCTTTCGGCGGTCGGCCCCAGCGGGAGCGTGTAGGCGTCGTAGGCTTTGGCGTCGTAGTCGATGATGGTTGCGCCTACGTAGCGCGAGACGAGCGGATGATCCCGGCTGCCGGGTACGTCACCGTTCTGCGCCATGGCGTTTCCGGCGACCATCGAGAACAGCATCAGAAACGTGGTTAGCCTTGCTATGGTGATCATGGCGACACCTCCTCTCGTAGTGGACACGGTCATCGTCAGGCTACTCACCGGGCGAGCACCATCGTCTTTATCGCCCGAAACGCGCCGGCTTCGATGCGATAGAGGTACAGACCCGACGGCAGGCGCCCGGCGTCGAACCGCACCGCGTGCCGTCCCGGGGCAAAGGGAGCATCCACCAGCGTTACGACGCTGCGTCCGAGCAGATCGAATACCTCCACAACCACGTGGGTCTGCGCCGCCACGTCGAAGCGGATAATCGTCTCTGGATTGAACGGATTCGGGTAGTTCTGATGCAGGAGAAAGGCGGTCGGTAGCCCGGAAGATTCCTCTTCGACGGCTACCGACGTGACCTGCCGGTTGCCGAAATCAATCCCCTCGACGGACTCGCCGCTCCCGACGAAGACGGTGTGCGTACCGTCGCCTTCGGGGAAAGTCAGGGTCCATCCCTCCTGCTGCTGTTCGGCCACCACATACTCGCCCGCTTCCAGGCCGCCGACCCAGAACCAGCCCGCCTCGTCCAGACCTGTCGTGGCCGGGTTGTCTTCCATGGTCAGGGTGCCTGGCTCTCCCTCATCCAGTACCCCGTTGGCGTTCCGATCGGCGAATACGAACCAGTTGGCGAGGCCCACCTCGTCTTCATCGCGGACCCCGTTGGCGTTGGCATCCTCGAAGACGGTTCCTTGCAGGGCGCCGCGCCGGGTATTGCCAAAGTCCACGTCATCCACGTCATTGCCACGTTGAAGCAAGAGGGTGTAGGCGGTATCCGGCCAGGCCGGAAGCGTCTGCATCCAGCCTTCCTGCGCCACCTCGCGCACGACGAGCGTCTGCCCGTCCTGGCCCGGATCCTGGCCTTGGAAGGTGTAAAGCCCCTGCTCGGCTTCCGGGTCGATGACGCCGTCGCCGTCGAGATCGAGGCTGCTCGTGGTCACATCGGACAACACGGCACCCTGGTCGTCCAGCAACTGTATCGTCCAGCCGTCAAGGCCCGGCTCCCCAGGATCTTGGACGCCGTTGCCGTCGAGATCGTCGAACTTTTGACCTGAGATCGAGGCCGCGATCCGCGAGCCGCCTCCGCTTGGTGCAAGAATATTCACGCGATAGTCTTCCACCTCGCCGGATCCGGCGGGCCCCACCGCAGCAGCAAAGCCTTCCCGTGCCGAGGTCAGACGAAACCGGCCGTACGTGCGCATGGTGGGCTGGCCCGCCGCCACCAGGTTTGGTACCAGGAAGCTGATACTGTTGAAGCCTGGGTTGACGGGTTGCGCGAAGACGCGGACCCAGGCGTTCAGGTTGAGGTCGTACACGTCGTAGCTCAACAGGCCCGGTTGCGACGCACGGACCCGGATGGTAGCCTGCTCCCCGCTCACCTGCGCGGTCTGGAAGAAGATGCCATCCTCATCGTCGTAGCCGAAGAAGAAGCCGTCGTCGCCGAGGGCGTTGAGGGAGGGCTGCCCGTCGAACTCGCGGTCCGGATCCCGATAGCCCAGATAGAACCCCGGCTCGATGGCGTGGCAGGCACCACCCGGCAGCAACGTACCGAAGGGAGCATCGCCGCAATCCAGGTCTACGACGTGCACGAGATGGTCTTCCACTTCCCCGTCCGGAACGACGTCGATGACGTGGGGAAAGGCAATCCCGGCATCTGAGCTACTGAACCGGAAACGGGCGAACGTCGTCAGGGGATCAGCAACCTGGCCGCTCTTCGCCGCCGCTTCGGGCACCTCGAAGGTCACCTCGTTGGGCCCCGGTCGGAGCCTTCGCGCATCGTTCTCGAAGATGTGCTCGCCGGGGTCGTCCCAGTCTCCGTCTCCATTCCAGTCGATCCAGGCTGCCAGGGCACCTGCGCAGGCAGCGAAGACGGTCATAGAAACGGTAGTGCCGCGAACCAGGAAGGGCGCACCCTGTAGGGGTTCCAGCCCCAGCCAGATCGGCGTTGGCGGGTTAAAGACGACGCCGTCCTCGTCATCGTCGGCGGGCGCCGCGAAGGGACCGCCGTCGTCTCCGCGCGCCACGTTGCTGGGTTGCCCGTCCGGTTCTGCGTCCGGCGCGTCCTCCAGACCGGGCGGCGCGCCGGGATCGCCGAGAAAACATGTCGAGAGGAAGTGACGTGCACCGCTTCCTCGGCCCCGCAACGTCGGGTACCTCGGATCGGGCGCATCGCCGTAATCGAGCAAGACATGGTCCTCAACCTCTCCGTCGGGCGCCTCACCGAGGGGTGAGAGGGGCAGCGGAAACGTCGTCACGCGAAAGCGGGCCAGCCCCATCCTGATCGCATCCGCTGGCACGAGGAACTGGATCTGATGGACACCCGTCCCGACATCTGAGCCGCTGATGATCCGTTCTCCACCTGGTTGCTGAACGGGCAGGTCGGTGAACCGGCCATCGCCGTCGAAATCGATCCAGGCGTAGAGAAACGCCGCTGTGGTTGAGGCCACCCTCACCTCGACGGTCGCCAGCTTTCCCGGCACCAGGGGCGTCACGAAGCGCACGCCGTCCTCGTCGTCGACCCCGTCGTGGTCGTCGCCCAGGGCTTCGCTTTCGGGCTGCCCGTCGGCTTCGGGATCGACGGTGGCACCCAACGTCACCCCACCGGGCACGAGGATGTGACGGGGGCCGTTGTTCGCAAGCGTCGTGCCGTAGGTATTCGGTGCGTCGCCGAAGTCAAACGCCTGCGTCACGATCAGCCGCAGACCGAAGACGAGCGGCCCTGCCTGCTCGCCGGCTAGCACCGTGACGACGTACGCGCCGTCATCGGACGGCTGCGTCTGGGTCCAGTCGTCTGCGGGTGCTGCCGACACCTCGTAGGTGCCGGGCGGCAGGCCCTCAAAGGCATACGTTCCGTCTGCTTCCGTTTCGGTGGTTTGTGCCAGGGCGTCGCCGGCACAGGTCGTGCCATCCAGATTGAGGGTCCATCCGTCCAGTCCCGGCTCGCCGGCGTCCTGCTGGCCGTTGCCGTCCTGATCGTCGTAGACGACGCCCTCAACGACGGCAGCGGCGAGGCTGCCGAAGGGCGCCTCCTGGTCGGGTGGTACCGAAAGCGCCTGCGTGCCCGGCGGCGGCGGAGCCACTAGCGCCCGGCCTTCCGGGACGACTGCGGCGACCTCGTATGTGCCTGGCGCCACCGGCAGGTCGCCGATGCCCAGGACGTCGGTGACGGTAGAAGGCTCACCCGCGTCGAACCGTCCGTTGCCGTTCACGTCGAGGTACACGGTCCAGCCTTCCAGCCCGGTCTCGCCCCCATCCCAGACGCCGTTGCAGTTCTGGTCGTCGAACGTGATAGGAAAAATGTGGTGCTGCGCCCCTGCCGGTGTGGAGCTGCCGGCTACGATCAGGGCAGTCAACAGCAGGGTCAGGCAACCCGCGAAACCTGTTTCGGCTTTAGGTAACGTATGCATGATCTTCACCTTGCTATGTTTTCCGCGCTGTGCATGAAGAGTCGGCCAACTGGAGGCCGCTCTACCTGGGAAAGCGAAATACCGGCGCGAATCACAACATCCGGGGGGATCGCGGCGCGACGCGGATGGGCATTGCGCATGGGCGGGGCGGCGATTACTTTGTGCGCAGGCGCTTAAGAAACCCGCACGTAGCGAGCCGATGCCGCCCGACGCCACGCACGAGGTCACCCGCCTGCTGGCCGCCTTCGGCCAGGGCGACCGCGACGCGCTCGACCGCCTGTTGCCGCACCTCTACGACGAGCTGCGCCGCATCGCGCATCGGCACCTGCGCCGCGAGCGCCCCGCCCACACGCTCTCGACCACCGCCCTCGTCCACGAAGCCTTCCTGGGCCTCGTCGAGCAGCCGCAGCGCACCTGGCAGAACCGGATCCACTTCCTGGCGCTCTCCTCGCGAGCCATGCGCCACATCCTGGTCGACTACGCCCGGATGCGCGGCGCCGAGAAGCGCGGCGCCGGCGCGCCGCACACCCTGCTCGACGGCAAGCAGATCGCCCTCGGCAGCCAGGCCGAGGACCTCGTGGCCCTCGACGAAGCGCTGACCCTGCTCGCCCGGCACGACGAGCGCCTGGCACGGGTCGTCGAATACCGCTTCTTCGGGGGGATGACCATCGAGGAGACCGCCGACCTGCTGGGCGTCTCGGCGATGACCGTCAGCCGCGACTGGCAGAAGGCCCGGGCCTGGCTCTACCGCTTCCTCCGGGCGGCCTGACGCCCGACAACCTCCCCGCCGCCATGTCCACCGAAAGCCGACAGGATCTCAGGGCACGGCTCGAAGCCATGCCGCCGGCGCGCTGGCGGCAGATCGACGCGCTGTTCGACGCCGTGCTGGAGCTGCCGCCGGAAGACCGCGCGGCTTTCCTCGACGCCCACACCGCCGACGACCCGTCGCTCCGGCAAGAGCTGGAGGCGCTGCTTGCCGCCTTCGACGAGGCCGACGCTTTCCTGGAGCAGCCCCCCGGCGCGTCGGCGCCCCCCCTCGAGCCGACGCTGGAGGGCCGGCGCGTCGGCCCCTACCGCATCGTCCGGCAGATCGGGCAGGGCGGGATGGGCACGGTCTACCTGGCCGAACGCGAGGACGTGCAGAAGCAGGTAGCCCTCAAGCTGGTGCGCGCCGGGCTGTCCTCGCCCGACCACGTGCAGCGCTTCCTCGTCGAGCGCCGGGTGCTGGCCCGGCTCGAACACCCCAACATCGCCCGGCTCCTCGACGCCGGCGTGGCCGAAGACGAGCGGCCTTTCTTCGCCCTGGAATACGTCGAAGGCCGACCGATCGACGCGTACTGCGACGACCGGCGCCTGCCCGTCGAGCGGCGCCTGGCGTTGTTTCAGACCGTCTGCGGCGCCGTCCAGTACGCCCACCGCAACCTCGTCGTCCACCGCGACCTCAAGCCGTCGAACATCCTGGTCACGGACGCGGGCGAGGTACGGCTGCTGGATTTCGGGATCGCCAAGCTGCTCGAAGACGAGCCGGAGGAAGCGCTGACCCGGACGGGCGCGCGGCTGATGACGCCGGCCTACGCCTCGCCCGAACAGATCCGGGGGGAGCCGGTGACCACGGCCAGCGACGTCTACGCGCTGGGCGTCCTGCTCTACGAACTCCTGACGGGCCGGCGTCCGTTCGACGAGATCGAGACGAGCGAGCTGGAACGCGCCTTTGCCGGCGGCGAGCCGAAGAAGCCGAGCACCGCTGTGGGCGAGGCGGCCCGGCGCGGCGGCGAGGACGCCACCACCGCCACGGCAGCGCGCGCCACCACCGCCGAGCGGTTGCGGCGGCGCCTCTCCGGCGACCTCGACGCCATCTGCCTGAAGGCCCTCCGCGACGATGCCACACGCCGCTACCAGTCCGCCGAGCAGTTGCTCGAAGACCTCCGGCGGCACCTGGGCGGGCTGCCGGTCCTCGCCCGCAAAGACACCACGGGCTACCGCCTGCGCAAGTTCGTGCGGCGGCACCGCGTGGGCGTGGCGGCCGCCGCCGTGGTGTTGCTGGCGCTCGTGGGCGGCATCGTGGCGACGACGTGGCAGGCGCGCATCGCCGAGGCCGAGCGGCAGAAGGCCGAACAGGTGGCCGCCATCCTGCCGGAGCTTTTCTGGAACCTGGAACCGGGCGAGTTGCAAAACGCCGCCGTCACGCCCGAAGAAATGCTCGACCGGGGCCTCGAACAGATCGACGCGCAACTGGCCGAGCAGCCGGAGATCCAGGCGCGTGTCCTGACCCTCGCCACCGACCTGTACATGCGCCTGGCCGCCTACGACAAAGCCGAACAGGCCGCCCGGCGCGCGCTCTCGCTCCGGCATCAACGCTACGGCACCGAGCACGAAAACGTGGCGGCGAGCATGGCGATGCTGGCCCAATCGCTCGACAAGCAGGGCCGCTACGGCGAGGCCGAGCCGCTCCACCGCCAGGCCCTGGCGATGCGCCGCGCGTTGCTGGACGACGACCACCTGGACGTAGCCACCAGCCTGCACAACTACGCGCTGTTGCTGGAAATGCAGGGCCGGCACGACGAGGCGGCCGCTCGCTACCGGGAAGCGCTCGCCCTCCGCCAGAAGCTCGGCGCCCCCCCGCGCGACCTCGCCTACACCCAGACCAACCTCGCCGTCATCCTCAACTACCAGGGGCATTACGAGGAGGCGGTGCCCCTTGCCCGCGAGGCCCTGGCCTTGCGAAAGAAGGAGCTGGGCGCGATGCACCCGGACGTAGCCAACAGCCTGAGCAACCTGGCCGCCATCTTGCAGGCCAGCGGCAGCAACGAAGACCTCGAGCCGCTTTATCAGGAGGCGCTGGCCATCCTCCGCAAGACCCACGACGCCGGGCATCCCTTCGTCGCCTACACGCTCAACAGCCTGGCCTTCTACCTCAGAAACAAGGGCGCGTACGCCGAGGCGGAGGCCCACTACCGGGAGGCCCTGGCGATCCTGCGGAAGGCGCACGGGGCGGAGCACGACTGGGTGGCCACCGTGCTGCACAACCTGGCGCAGGTGCAGGCCGACCAGGGGCGGGCGGCGGAGGCCGGGGGCCTCTACCGCGAGGCCATCGCCATGCAGGCCAGACTGCTGGGCCAGGAGCATCCCGCGCTGGCCGCCTCGCTCTACAGCCTGGGCGAACTGCTGCTGGCGGAAGGCCGCCCCGACGCCGCCGAAGCGTACCTGCAGCAGGCCCTGGCCATCCGGAAGGCGGCCCTGCCCGAAGGCCACGCCGCGACGGCCCAGACGATGAGCCTGCTAGGCGCCTGCCTGGCCGCGCGCGCCCGCTACGACGAAGCCGAACCGCTCCTGGTGGACGGCTACGAGGGCCTCCAGCGTCGGCTCGGCCCCACGCACGAGCGGACGCAGGCCGCGCTACGACGCCTCGTCGATTTTTTGGAGGGACGGGGCCGCACCCGGGAAGCCGCGCCCTACCGATCGCTGTTGGTCACCGGGGAAGGGTCGCCCTGAAAAGCCCGCCCGGCGACAGGGTGCAGGCGCTGTCACCGCACCACGGCGCCGTTTTCGCCGTCGGCGGTGACGGGCGAGAGGGTGCCGTCGCGGTCTTCGGCCATCCGCACCGTTTGCTGTTCGAAACCCCTGAAAGTCAAACGAGTAGAGTAGACAGGCAATAACGATGAACAGCGCCCGTTGACGCGGCCCAACCTGTGTTAAGCGCTCATGGTCAGGACCCTGGAAATACCGCAAGATATCCTGGACTCCGCGCGGCTCACCGCGTCAGAATTAAAGACGGAGCTTGCCATTCACCTGTATGCGCAGGGGCGACTTTCTATAGGCAAAGCACGAGAGTTGGCGGGAATGTCGCTGTGGGCATTCCGCCAGTTGCTGGCTTCGCGCCGCATTGCCCCGCATTATGACACAGAGAGCCTGACAGAAGACGTGGCCACATTGAAGGAACTCGGACGCCTGTGATCGTCGTCAGCAACACCTCGCCGCTTACCAACCTAGCCGCTATAGGGTGCTTCCAACTGCTCCATCAACTCTACGACCTTCTTCACATTGCCGACGGCGTCTGGGACGAACTCAACGCATTCGGTCAGCCCTGGCCCGGCAGCAAAGACGTTGCGTCGGCCACCTGGATAAAGCGGCATCACGTGCAAAACCAGCAACTCGTTACGGCGCTGCGGCGTGACCTGGATCGGGGCGAAGCAGAGACCATCGCCCTGGCGACCGAACTGGAAGCCGATCTGGTCCTGCTCGACGAGCAAGATGGTCGCCAGACTGCACGACGCCTGGGCTTGCGCGTAGCGGGTGTGCTGGGCGTTTTGCTGGAAGCCAAGGGGGCAGGACACATCGCGGCTGTTCGCGCTCACCTCGACGCCTTACGAGCGCGCGCCGGTTTTTACCTGAGCGACGGTGTGTGCCAGTCGGTGCTACGACAAGCAGGAGAATAACGGCCAGTACACGCGAAATACTTTTTCTCATCGCACCACGGCGCCGTTTTCGCCGTCGGCGGTGACGGGCGAGAGGGTGCCGTCGCGGTCTTCGGCCATCAGCAGCATGCCCTGGCTCTCCAGGCCCATGAGCGTGCGCGGCTTGAGGTTGGCCACGATCACCACGCGCCGGCCCACGAAGGCTTCCGGCTCGATCTGCTCGGCGGCGCCGGCCAGGATCTGCCGTTGCTCGAAGCCCAGGTCCACCTCCAGCCGCAGCAGCTTTTTCGAACGGGGTACGGCTTCGGCGGCGGTGACGGTGCCCATGCGCAGGTCGAGGCGGGCGAAGTCGTCGTATTCGATCTCTTGGGCCAGCGGCGCGTAGGGCGGCTCGTCGGCCTGGCCGTCGGCCTGTGCGTCGGCGGTTTGCAGGCGGGCGATCTGCGCCTCGATCACGTCGTCTTCGACCTTGGTGAAGAGGATCTCGGCTTTATTGATTTTGCCTTGCAATAACGGCTGTGCGGCCTCGTCCCAGCCGATGGGGCCGTCGGCGCCGCCGGGCGCGCTCGAACGGACGCCTTCGAGGCGCAGCATCCGCCGCAGCTTCGCCGCCGAGAAGGGCAGCACCGGCTCCATCAGCACGCTGAGGGCGGCGCAGATCTGGAGCGAGACGTGGATGGTGTTGGCGCACGCCCGCAGGTCCGTCTTGCGCGTCTTCCACGGCTCGGCGTCGTTGAAGTACTTGTTGCCCAGCCGCGCCAGGTTCATCGTTTCGAAGACGGCTTCGCGGAAGCGGAAGCGCTCGTACGCCTCGCCGATGCGGGCCGGGAAAAGCTTCATCTCCTCCAGCGTCTGCCGGTCGAGGGCGTTGGGGTTTTCGAGCGGCGGCACGGCGCCGTCGAAGGTGCGGTGGGCGAAGGTGAGCGCGCGGTGGACGAAGTTGCCCAGGACGTCGGCCAGTTCCGAGTTGGCGCGCGCCTGGAAGTCCTTCCAGCTAAAGTCGGCGTCTTTGGTTTCGGGCAGCGTGGCGGCCAGGGCGTAGCGCAGCAGGTCCGGCGGGAAGGCTTCGAGGTATTCGTGGAGCCAGACGGCCCAGCCCCGGCTGGTCGAGAGCTTGCGGCCTTCGATGTTGAGGAACTCGTTGGCCGGGACGTTTTCGGGCACGACGTAGCGCCCGTAGCCCATCAGCATGGCCGGGAACATGAGGGTGTGGAAGACGATGTTGTCTTTGCCGATGAAGTGGATGAGCTTCGTTTCTTCGTCCTGCCAGTAGGTCCGCCAGCGTTCCGGATCGCCCTGGGCTTCGGCCCATTCGCGCGCGGCCGAGACGTAGCCGATGGGCGCGTCGAACCAGACGTAGATGACCTTGCCGTGTGCGTCGACGCCGGCGGCCCGGGCGACGTCTTCGGGGACGGGCACGCCCCAGGGCACGTCGCGCGTGATGGCGCGTTCGCGCAGGCCGTCGTTGAACCAGGCGTTGATCTGGCCGAGGACGTTGGGCTTCCAGTCGTCTTTGGTGGCGATCCAGGCTTCGAGCTTCGGCTGCCAGTGGCCCAGGGGGAGGTACCAGTGGGTGGTTTCGCGGAGGACGGGGGTAGCGTCGGTGAGGGCGCTGCGGGGGTTGATGAGTTCCGAGGGGCTGAGCGAGGAGCCGCAGCGCTCGCACTGGTCGCCGTAGGCTTCTTCGTAGGCGCAGACGGGGCAGGTGCCGCGCACGAAGCGGTCGGCCAGAAAGACGCCGGCTTCGGGGTCGAAGA
>JBFGTT010000054.1:0-11032 GCA_041565995.1 Rhodothermales bacterium | reverse complement strand
GTGCGCGGAGCCGCCGGCGGGGCTGTGCTCAACGCCGAGTTGCTCATCCACCAGGGCTATCTCAAGCGCCGCGCCGTGCGCGCCGAGGCGGTAGCCTGGCCCCCTCCCCTGCCGCCGTGAAGTCAGCCGCCATCCGCCGTGCCCGAGAAGCAGACCGGCAGCGCCTCGGGGCGCTCTGGCTGGGCCTGCTGGCGGAACAAGCCACCCTCGACCCCCGCTTCGGCGCCGCCGACGACGCCCTCGAACGCTGGCAGAACGACTTCCCGTACTGGCTGCACGACGACGGACGCCGCCTCTTCGTGGCCGAGCTCGCGGGCGACCTCGCCGGCTTCGTCTCGGCGCATCGGTGGGCGCCGCCGCCCGTATACGCCGAAGCCGACGAGGTGTACATCGACGAACTCTACGTGGCGCCGGCAGCACGGGGGAAGGGCCTCGGCCGGCGGCTCGTCGAGGCGGTGCGCGCGTGGGCCGAGACCCTCGGGGCCGAGCGGCTGCGCGTCGGCGTGCTGGCGGCCAACGCGGCGGGGCGGGCGTTCTGGGAGCGCCAGCAGGCCCGTCCCTTCGCCGTCACCTTCACCATCGAACTGCAAGACCGCGCCGCGCCGGCGCAAGAAAGGAAGCGAGGACGGTTGGGGTTTTGATAGGGTTGGCGTGTTCAGGTGTTCGAGTTGGAAGCACTACAACACGCCAACACGTGAATACCCGCCCCCCCAAGAACCCGGCCTGGATCCTACCTTCCGGGTCGGGCGTAAAATGCCTTTGCGGACGCACCGGGAGCCTCTTGAGGTTCGCATGAAACCCGCCGGGGCGCCTTGACAGGCGGGGCCGGACGTGCGTATACTGGCGCCCCGCACGCGACCATCGCGAGAGTAGCTCAGCTGGTAGAGCACCACCTTGCCAAGGTGGATGTCGCGGGTTCGAATCCCGTCTCTCGCTCCACCCGCAACGCCCGCATCGGCAGCCCCGCCGGCACGGGCGTTTCTGCGTTCCGGGGCGCCGGTTGGCGGGCGCAGGCCGGGGCACGAGGGCAACGACGTTCAGGTTGTGTCAAGGAATGGTGAAGAAATAGTGAATCCTTTCGTCGAAGAAAATAAAATCAGAGCCCCATTTGCCTAATTTATTTCTCATAATTGGCGCTATTATCTTGTCTTTTTTAGGATCAGAGGGGGGTTGGCTTGCTCACTTTTCACAGGAAGCGCTACCGGCGGAGGGGGGGCGGCGCGCGTGCTCCGGCCAGGCGAGCCTTTCGGGTGGGTTGATACAACTTGCTGATATTCCTTAATTGCGGCTTCATTCGAACCGACACCGCTACCCATGCCGCCGTCGTTCGCCCATAGCCGCTTCGTCGCGCGCCCGGTCAACGGGCGGGGTGCCGTGCGTGCCGTGGCGGTGCCGGTTCCGCGTTATCCTTTCCTTGCAGGGATCCCCGTATCGAGCCGAGTCTTCGGGCTGGACCTTCTCATTATTGTGCTCGCGCTCGTGCTTCTTAGCCTCCTCCTTGGAGGCTGACGCCACGGTCAATCCCTTACGCCCATCTCAAGCACGCATGAGTGAAAGCATCCGGGGGTTGACCCAACCCACCACCCCCGACGATGCAACCCTCCCACACCATGCGAAGCGACGCGGTCAAGCGCGGGTTTGAACGCGCTCCGCACCGCAGTCTGCTCAAAGCCACCGGCGCCATCGAGAGCGACGGCGACTTCGACAAGCCCTTCATCGGGATCTGCAACAGCTACGTCGATCTGATTCCGGGGCACGTCCACCTGCAAGCCTTCGGCAAGGTCGCCAAGGACGCCGTGCGCGCCGCCGGAGGCGTGCCCTTCGAGTTCAACACCATCGGCGTGGACGACGGCATCGCCATGGGGCACATCGGCATGCGCTACTCGCTGCCCTCGCGCGAGGTCATCGCCGACGCCGTCGAGACCGTCGTCGCCGCGCACTGGCTCGACGGGCTGATCTGCATTTCCAACTGCGACAAGATCGTGCCGGGCATGTTGATGGCCGCCCTCCGGCTCAACGTCCCGACGGTCTTCGTCTCCGGCGGCCCGATGAAAGCCGGGCAGATGCCCACCGGCGAGAAGGTGGACCTGATTTCGGTGTTCGAGGGCGTGGGGCAGTTTCAGAAGGGCACCATCGACGCGGCGCGGCTCAAGATGCTCGAAGACCACGGCTGCCCTACCTGCGGCTCGTGCGCGGGCATGTTCACGGCCAACTCGATGAACTGCATCATGGAGGCGCTGGGCCTGGCGCTGCCCGGCAACGGCTCCATCCTGGCCGTCGATCCGCGCCGCGAGGACCTGGCTCGCGAGGCCGCCCGGCGCATCGTCACGCTGGTCGAGCAAGACCTCAAGCCGCGCGACATCGTCACGCAGGACGCCTTCGACGACGCCTTCGCGCTCGACATGGCGATGGGCGGCTCGACGAACACCATCCTGCACCTGCTGGCCGCCGCCAACGAGGCCGAGATCCCCTACGACCTGAACCGCATCAACGACATCTCGCGGCGCGTGCCCTACCTGTGCAAAGTCTCGCCGGCGACGCGGTTCGTCCACATGGAAGACGTGGACCAGGCCGGCGGCGTGCCTGCGATCCTGAAGGAGCTGGCCGCCGTGGGCGCGCTGCACCTGGACCGGCCCACCGTCGCCGGGACGTTGCGCGAGACGGTCGAGGTCGCCGAGAACCGCGACCCGAAGGTGATCCGCCCGGCGGCCGAGGCCTTCCGCGCCACGGGCGGGCTGGCGGTGCTCTACGGCAACCTGGCGCCCGAAGGCGCGGTGGTGAAGGTGGGCGCCGTCGCCGAGCACATGCTGCGCTTCGAAGGCCCGGCGCGCCTCTTCGAATCGCAGGAGGCGGCGGTCGAAGGCATCCTGGGCGGCGTCGTGCAGCCGGGCGAGGTGGTGGTGATCCGCTACGAAGGCCCGCGCGGCGGCCCCGGCATGCCGGAGATGCTCCAACCCACCTCGGCGCTGGCCGGCATGGGCCTCGACACGTCGGTCGCCATGATCACCGACGGGCGTTTTTCGGGCGGCACGCGGGGCCTCTCCATCGGCCACGTCTCGCCCGAAGCCGCCGGCGGCGGCCCGATTGCCGCCGTCGAGCCGGGCGATCTCATCGCCATCGACTTGCACGAGGGCAGCCTCACACTCCAGGTGTCGGAGGCCGAGCTGGCGAGGCGGCTGCGGGCGGTGCCGCCGTTCCGGCCCAAGATCCGGGGCGGCTACCTGGAGCGCTACACCTGCTTCGTCACGAGCGCCTCGCAGGGGGCGGTGCTGCGGGTGCCCGGCGCCGCGCCCGCCGCCGGCAACGGGCACGCTGCCGACCCCCACAACGGACGGCGGAAGCCCAGCTACGCCCTCCTCTAAATCCACGACCGGAGCGGTCTCAACCCTCCTCATTCATCACACCCTGGCTATGGGCAACGAAGCTATCCCACAGGCAACCGTCGCGGAGCACAACGGCAACGGCGTGCACGCCGCAAAGACTATGAGCGGCGCCGAGATCTTCCTCCGGGCGCTGGAAGCCGAAGGCGTGACGGTCGTCTTCGGGCATCCGGGCGGCGCGGTCATCAAGATTTACGACGAGATGGCCCGCATCCAGCCCCGGTTCAAGCACGTGCTCGTGCGGCACGAGCAGGGCGGCACGCACGCCGCCGAGGGCTACGCCAAGGCCACCGGGCGCGTCGGCACGGTGCTCGTCACCAGCGGGCCGGGCGCCACCAACACCGTCACCGGCATCGCCGACGCTTACATGGACTCGGTGCCCATCGTGGTCTTCACCGGGCAGGTGCCCACGCACCTGATCGGCAACGACGCCTTCCAGGAGTGCGACACCATCGGCGTGACGCGCTCGATCACCAAGCACAGCTTTCTCGTGCGCGACGTCAAGGACCTGACGCGCACCATCCGGGCGGCGTACTACATCGCCCGCACCGGGCGGCCCGGCCCCGTCGTGGTCGACCTGCCCAAGGACGTGCTGCTGGCCGAGACGACGTTCGCCTACCCCGAAACGGTCGAGATCCGGGGCTACGGGGTGCAGACCGAGGCGCAGCCGGAGAAGATCGAGCGGGCGGCGCGCATGATTGCGGCGGCCAGGCGGCCGCTGTTTTACGTCGGCGGCGGGGCCGTCAACGCCGACGCCTCCGAGATCCTCACCGACATCGCCCGCCACACCCGCATCCCGGTCACGACGACGCTCCACGGCCTGGGCGCCTTCCCCGAAGACGACCCGCTGGCGCTGAGGATGCTGGGCATGCACGGCACCTGGTGGGCCAACCAGGCCATCCAGCACGCCGACCTGATCGTCGCCGTCGGCGCCCGCTTCGACGACCGCGTCACCGGCAAGCTCGACTCGTGGGCGCCGCACGCCAAGATCATCCACCTGGAGATCGACCCTTCGTGCGTCTCCAAAAACGTCTGGGCCGACTGCGCCATCGTCGGCGACGTGAAGGCGGCGCTCGAACGGCTGCGCCCGCTGCTCGAACCCAAGGACACCGAGGCGTGGCTGGCCCAGATCGACGCCTGGCGCCGGGAGTGTCCGCTGGCCTACGAGCAGGACGAGAAGCTGCGCGCGCAGTTCGTCATCGAGCGGCTGCGCGAGAAGACGCAGGGCCAGGCCGTCGTGCTGACCGACGTGGGCCAGCACCAGATGTGGACGGCGCAGTACTTCCGCTTCGTCCGGCCCCGCTCGCACATCACCTCCGGCGGCCTCGGCACGATGGGCTTTTGCCTGCCGGCGGCCATGGGCGCCGCCTTCGGCCTGCGCGAAGACGGCTCCGAGCTGCCGGTGCTTTCGATCAGCGGCGACGGCGGCTTCGTGATGAACGCCCAGGAACTCAGCGTGGCGGCGGCGCACAAGCTGCCGCTCAAGATCGCCGTCATCAACAACAACTTCCTCGGCATGGTGCGGCAGTGGCAGGAGCTCTTCCACGAAAACCGCTTCAGCCACACCGACCTCTCGACGACCAACCCCGACTTCGTCAAGCTGGCCGAGGCGCATCATTGCGTGGGCCTGCGCGCCACGAAGCCCGAAGACGTGGACGCCGTCATCGAGCAGGCCTGGCAGGTCCACGACCGGCCCGTGCTGATGGAGTTCCAGGTGGTCCAGGAGGAGATGGTCTTCCCGATGGTGCCCGCCGGCGCCGCCACGGGCGACATGATCACCAAACGGCTGACGCCTAATTCGTTTGTGTGAAACGTAAAACATGAGGGTGCCCTGCCGACGGTTTCCCCGAAGCACCCTCACGTTTTACGTTTCATGACTCCAACTTTTTCGAGACCTCGACGCATCATGGCTACCGAAACCCTCACCCTCACCCCCCAGCAGATCATCCGCCGCAAGGCAGCCGGCGAGCCGGTGGAGCCGGGCGACGCCCAACTCGTGCATCGGCACACCATCACGGTGCTCGTCGAGAACACCATCGGCGCACTCATCCGCGTGGTCAACATGTTCTCGGCGCGCGGCTTCAACCTCGAAAGCGTGGCCGTCGGCGAGACGGACGACTCGAAGGTCTCGCGCATGAACATCGTCACCACCGGCAACGACCGCGTCATCGCCCAGATCCTGCGCCAGCTCAACCGCCTCATCGACACGCTGGACGTAGACGACCTGACCGGCGGCAACTTCGTCGAGCGCGAGTTGTGCCTGCTCAAGGTCCGCTACAGCGCCGCCAACCGCGCCGAGATCATGGACATCAACACCATCTTCCGGGGCAAAGTGGTGGACATCACGCACGGCACGATGACCTATGAGCTGACCGGCCCGACCGAGAAGATCGACGCCTTCGTCAACCTGATGCGCCCGCATGGCATCGTGGAGGTGGCCCGTAGCGGCCGCGTCGCCATGCGCCGCGCTCTGCAGCAGGCGGACGCGCCCACGTCCCCAACCAACGGGTTGCCGTAGCAGCGCGAAGGACGAAAAACCAGGACCCCAGAACGAAGAACCCAAACCACCATGAACGTTCATTACGACGCAGATCCTGCGATCATCCGGAGTAAGAAGGTGACCGTCATCGGCTACGGCAGCCAGGGGCACGCCCACGCCTTGAACCTGCGCGACAGCGGCGTAGCCGTGGCCGTGGGGCTGCGCGAAGGCTCGCCCTCGGTGGAGAAGGCCCGCGCCCGAGGGCTGGAGGTGCTGCCGATTGCCGAGGCGGCGGCCTGGGGCGATGTCATCATGATCCTCGTGCCCGACCAGCATCAGAAGCGCGTCTACGAGGCCGAGATCGCCCGGCACGTGCATCCGGGCAAGGCGCTCGGCTTCGGGCACGGCTTCAATGTCCACTACGGGCAGATCGCCCCGCCCGAAGGCGTCGACGTGTTCATGGTGGCGCCCAAGTCGCCGGGGCACCTGGTCCGCCGCACCTACGAGGAGGGCAACGGCGTGCCCTGCCTGGCGGCGGTGGCGCAGGACGCCACGGGCGGCGCCCTGGCCCTGGCGCTCAGCTACGCCGACGCCATCGGCGGCATGCGCGCCGGCGTCATCGAGACGACCTTCAAGGACGAGACCGAGACCGACCTCTTCGGCGAACAGGCGGTGCTCTGCGGCGGCTCCGAGACGCTCATCAAGGCCGGCTTCGAGACGCTCGTCGAGGCCGGCTACCCGGCGGAACTGGCCTACTTCGAGGTGCTGCACGAGCTGAAGCTGATCGTCGATCTCTACTACGAGGGCGGCCTGGCTTACATGAACTATTCGGTCAGCGACACCGCCGAGTACGGCAACTACTCGCGCGGCCCCCGCGTCATCGGCCCGCAGGTCAAGCAGGAGATGCAGAAGATCCTCGGCGAGATCCAGAGCGGCGCCTTCGCCCGCGAGTGGATCGCCGAGTGCGAGGGCGGCGAGCAGCGCTTCAAGCAACTGCGCGCCGCCTCGGCCAACCATCCCATCGAGACCATCGGCAAGAAGCTGCGCAAGATGATGAGCTGGCTGCGCCCGAAGCGGGAAGCCGACACCGCCCGCTCGCCCGTCGCCGTCTGAATACGTATGGACGAGAGGACGAAACGACGAGCCATGACATCCCCCCAGACCTACCAGATTGCGCTGCTGCCCGGCGACGGCGTCGGGCCGGAGGTGACGCGCGAGGCCGTGCGCGTGCTGAAGGCGACGGCGGCGACGCACGGCTTCGGGGTCGCCTTCGAGGAGCACCCCGTCGGCGGCGCGGCCCTCGACGCCTTCGACGATCCGTTGCCCGAGGCCACGGTGCGCGCCTGCCGCCAGGCCGACGCCGTGCTGCTGGGCGCCGTCGGCGGGCCGAAGTGGGACCAGAGGACGGGGCGGAAGCGCCCCGAAAGCGGCCTGCTGCGGCTGCGCAAGACCCTCGGCGTCTACGCCAACCTGCGCCCGGTGGCCGTGCCCGAAAGCCTGGCCGACGCCTCGCCGCTGCGCCCCGACCGCGTGGCCGGCACCGACGTGCTGATCGTGCGCGAGTTGACCGGCGGCATCTACTTCGGCGAGCCGCGCGGCATCACGCGCCACGTCTGGAAACGCACCGGCACCAACACGATGCGCTACGGCGAGGACGAGATCCGGCGCATCGCCCGCGTAGCCTTCGAATGGGCCAGGCGGCGCAACGGGCGCCTCACCTCCGTCGATAAGGCCAACGTGCTGGAAGTCTCGCAGCTCTGGCGGACGGTCGTCACGGAAGTGCACCAGGCCGCCTTTACAGACATCCGGCTCGACCACCTCTACGTGGACAACGCGGCGATGCAGCTCGTGCGCGACCCCCAGCGCTTCGACGTGATTGTGACGGGCAATCTCTTCGGCGACATCCTCTCGGACCTGGCCGCCACGCTGCCGGGGTCGCTGGGGCTGTTGCCTTCGGCCAGCGTCGGCGGCCCGGTGGGGCTGTTCGAGCCGGTCCACGGCAGCGCGCCGGACCTGGCCGGGCAGAACAAGGCCAACCCCGTCGGCGCCATCCTCAGCGCCGCCATGCTGCTCGACGAACTCGGACGGGCCGAGGCGGCGATGGCCGTCCGCGGCGGCATCGACGCTGCACTGGAGGCCGGGCTGCGCACCGCCGACCTGTGGCGCGAGGGCTACACGCTGGCCTCCACGAGCGATTTCGGCCAGGCCGTCGCGGCGGCGGTCGCCACGGCCAACGACGGCGTACCCGCCTGACTTTCTACGACGATCACCAACCACCGACACCCTCGACTTCATGAACGACCAGATTATCATCTTCGACACGACGCTGCGTGACGGCGAGCAGGCGCCCGGCGCGTCGATGACGATCCCCGAAAAGCTGAAAATCGCGCACCTGCTGGCGCAGCTCCGGGTGGACGTGATCGAGGCCGGCTTCCCGATCTCGTCGCCGGCGCAGTTCGAGGCGGTGCAACGCATCGCGCAGGAGGTCGAAGGCCCGGTGATTTGCGCGCTGGCCCGCGCCGTCGAGGCCGACATGAAGGCCGCCGGCGAAGCCCTCGTCACGAGCCGCAGCACGCGCATCCATACCTTCATCGCCACCAGCGACATCCACATCAACGCCAAGTTCAGCGATGCGCGTTTCGGGCGGACGCTTGCGGCGAAGCGCCGGAGCATCCTGCGCATGGCCGACGAGGCCGTCCGCTACGCCCGGAGCTTCACCGACGACGTCGAGTTCAGCGCCGAAGACGCCGGGCGCACCGACCCCGGCTTTCTCTGCGAGGTCGTCCACGCGGCGGCGCAGGCGGGCGCCACCACCATCAACATCCCCGACACGACGGGCTACTGCGTGCCGCACGAGTACGCCGCCATCTTCGAGCTGGTACGTACGCAGTGTGACCTGCCGGAGGAGGTGGTCCTCTCGACGCACTGCCACGACGACCTGGGCCTGGCCGTGGCCAACTCGCTGGCCGGGGTGCTGGCCGGCGCCCGGCAGATCGAGTGCACCATCAACGGCATCGGCGAGCGGGCCGGCAACGCCTCGCTCGAAGAGGTGGTGATGGCGCTCAGGGTGCGCGCGGCCCACTTCGGCCTGCGCACGAACATCCGGACGCCGTTGCTGGCCGAGGTCAGCCGCGCCATTTCCATCGCCACGGGCTTCCCGGTGCCGCCCAACAAGGCCATCGTCGGGCGCAACGCCTTCGCCCACGAGGCCGGCATCCACCAGCACGGCGTGCTCAAGAGCCGCGAGACGTACGAGATCATGCGCGCCGAGGACGTCGGGCAGGACGGCGAGGGCATCCGCCTGGGGCGTCATTCGGGCCGCCACGGCCTCTTCAACCGCCTGATAAAGCTGGGCGTGGACGTAGCCGATGACCAGAAAGAAGCCCTCTACGAGCGTTTCGTGGAACTGGCCGATCATAAAAAAGAGATCTTCGACGAAGACCTGCTCTACCTCATCAACGCCAGGGTGAACCCGATGCGTACGCCTCACTACCGCCTCGATCAGATGCACGTGGTTTGCGGCACGGGCCGCGAGCCGCAGGCCGAGGTGCTGCTCCACCACTACGCCACCGGCCAGACGTCGAGAGAGACGGCCAGCGGCGACGGCCCCGTCGACGCCATCTACCGCGCCATCGACCACGCCACCGGCAGCGCGCACGACCTCGTCAGCTACTCCATCCGCTCGGTCACCGAGGGGGCCGACGCGATGGGCGAGGTGACGGTGCTCATCAGCTACAACGGCGCCTACTTCCGGGGCCTGGCCCGCCACACCGACGTGCTGCAAGCCTCCGCCGACGCCTACATCGAGGCCCTCAACCAGCTCGAAGCCTTCCGCGCCGACGAGGGCAGCGTCGCCTTCGTCACCGGCGGCATCATGCAATCGTTCCAGGGCGGGATCGCTTAAACGTATGGACGTGTGAAAGTATGGACGTATGGACGATTTGTCTTTTCCTCGTCCACACCTCCACACGTC
Organism: Rhodothermales bacterium; assembly: GCA_041565995.1. GTDB lineage: Bacteria > Bacteroidota > Rhodothermia > Rhodothermales > JBFGTT01 > JBFGTT01. The sequence continues at coordinate 1,200 of JBFGTT010000054.1, read as the reverse complement.
CAAACCTCCATACAAAAAATGACCATCACCGAGAAAATCCTCGCTCGCCACGCCGGGCGGGAGCGCGTGGCGCCGGGGGAGAACATCTGGATCGACGTCGACATCCTGATGACGCACGACGTGTGCGGCCCGCCCACCATCGACATCTTCAAGCGCGAGTTCGGGGCCGAGGCGAAGGTGTGGGACCGGCACAAGCTGGTCGTCATGCCCGACCATTACATCTTCACGGCCAACCACCACGCCAACCGCAACGTGCAACTCCTGCGCGAATTCGCCGCCGAGCAGGACCTGCCCCACTTCTACGACGTGGGCACCGAGCGCTACAAGGGCGTCTGCCACATCGGCCTGGCCGAGGAGGGCTTCAACCGGCCCGGCTCGGTGCTCATCGGCACCGACAGCCACACCTGCACCTCCGGCGCCTTCGGGCTGTTCTCTACCGGCGTGGGCAACACCGACGCAGCGCTCATCATGGGCACGGGCAAGATCTGGGTGAAGGTGCCCGAGACGATGCGCTTCGTCTTCGAAGGCAGCCTGCCGCCCTACCTGATGGCGAAGGACCTCATCCTGGCCGTCATCGGCGACATCGGCTGCGACGGGGCCACCTACCGCGCCATGGAGTTCGACGGCGAGGCCGTCTACGACCTCTCGATGCAGGAACGCATGACGTTGACCAACATGGCCATTGAGGCCGGCGGCAAGAACGGCGTCATCGCCGCCGACGTGAAGACCATCGAGTACGTGCGCGCCCGCACCGACGCCGACTTCGAGGTCGTCTTCAGCGACGAGGACGCCCGTTACCACAGCGTGCGCGTCTACGACGTGGCGACGATGGAGCCTCTCGTGGCCAAGCCGCACCGGCCCGACAACCGCGCCACCGTCAGCGAGGTGGCCGGCACCCGGCTCGACCGCGCCTACGTCGGCAGTTGCACCGGCGGCAAGCTCGAAGACTTCGAGGCGGCGGCGCGCGTGATGAAGGGGCAGGAGGTCGCCATCGAGACGTTCATCGTGCCGGCCACCACCGAGATCGCCCGGCAGATGCACACCACGTACGTCGAGGGCGCCTCGCTGCACGACATCTTCGCCGCCGCCGGCTGCAAGCTGGGGCAGTCGAGTTGCGCCGCCTGCCTGGGCGGGCCGCCGGACACCTTCGGGCGCACGCACGGCGCCGAGGTGGTCATCTCGACAACCAACCGCAACTTC
>JBFGTT010000053.1:0-11162 GCA_041565995.1 Rhodothermales bacterium | reverse complement strand
GGCACCAGCCTGAGCGTGCCGCGCCTGATGCCGGGGCAGGGCGTCATCGTCGGCATCGGGTCCATCGGCTTCCCGCCCGAATACCACGCCTTCCCGCCGGAGGCCGTCAGCAAGGTGGGCCTCTCGGAGGTGATGAGCATCACCTCGACCTACGACCACCGCGTCATCCAGGGCGCCGAGAGCGGGGCCTTCCTGGCCCACATCGCCGCGCTGATGCTCGGCGAGCACGACTTCTACCAGCAGGTCTTCGCCGACCTGGGCATCCCCTACGCGCCCTACGCCCTGAAGATCGACTCGACGCCCCAGCTCGGCTACACCGAACGCGGCGCCGAGATGGACATGGTCCAGAAGCAGGCCCGCGTGCTCCAACTCATCCGCGCGCACCGCGTACGGGGCCACCTCCAGGCGGACATCAACCCGCTGGGCTACACCTGGATCAATCACCCCGAACTCGACCCGGCCACCTACGGCCTGACCATCTGGGACCTCGACCGGACGTTCGTCACCGGCGGCCTCGGCGGCAAAGACGTGCTGCCGCTGCGCGAGATCCTCGACATCGTGCGGCAGACCTACACGCGCCGCATCGGCGTCGAGTTCATGCACATCTCCGACCCGCAGGAGAAACGCTGGCTCCAGGAGCGCATCGAACCGGTGCGCAACGCCGACCCCATCACGCCCGAACAGAAGCAGCGCATCTTGCAGAAGCTCAACTCGGCGGAAGCCTTCGAGCGCTTTCTGCACACCAAGTACATCGGCCACAAGCGCTTTTCGCTCGAAGGCGCCGAGACCGCCATCCCGCTGCTCGACGCCATCATCTCCGACGCCGCCGACCAGGAAGTGCACGAGGTGGTCATCGGCATGGCGCACCGGGGCCGCCTCAACGTGCTGGCGAACATCCTGGGCAAGCCCTACGAGGCCATCTTCTCCGAGTTCGAAGGCAACATCGACCCCAACACCACCTACGGGTCGGGCGACGTGAAGTACCACCTGGGCGCGCGCGGCGAGCACGTGGCGCCCAGCGGCGCGACCATCAAGCTGACGCTGGCCTCCAACCCGAGCCACCTCGAAGCCGTCAACCCCATCGTCGAGGGCATGGTGCGTGCCCGGCAGGACGTCCTGCGCCGCCAGGACACCGACGCCCCCGGCGGCGACTACCTCGACGCCGTCATCCCGGTGCTCATCCACGGCGACGCCGCCTTCGCCGGGCAGGGCGTCGTGGCCGAGACGCTCAACCTGAGCCAGCTACGCGGCTACACCACCGGCGGAACCATCCACCTGGTCATCAACAACCAGATCGGCTTTACCACCGGCCCCTCCGAGGCGCGCAGCTCCACCTACGCCACCGACGTGGCCCGCATGATCCAGGCCCCCATCTTCCACGTCAACGGCGACGACCCCGAAGCCTGCGTCCGCGTGGCCCGCCTGGCGCTCGACTACCGGCAGGTCTTCAACAAGGACGTCGTCGTCGACATGCTCTGCTACCGCGTCCACGGCCACAACGAGGGCGACGAGCCGACCTACACGCAGCCGTTGCTCTACCGCGAGATCGAGGCGAAGCGCTCGCCGAGGAAGCTCTACACCGAAGCGCTGCTGCGGCGCGGCGAGATGAACCCGGAGGAGGCCGAGCAGATGCTCGATGACTTCCAGAGCCAGCTCCAGCAAGCCTTCGAGCGCACCAAGGACCTCAAGGAGAAGGATCCCGAAGAGATCCTCGAACGGCACCTGCGGCGCGTCGAAGCCGAGGAGGAGCGCCTGCCCGACGTCGATACGCAGGCGCGCCGGGAGGACCTCGAAGCCGTCGTCAAGGCGCTCGTCGAACTGCCCGAGAGCTTCGAGGTGCACAAGAAGCTCCTGCGCCAGTTCAGCCGCCGCGACAAGCTCTTCCACGAGGAGCAACAGATCGACTGGGCCTTCGCCGAGACGCTGGCCTTCGGCACGCTGCTCGTCGAGGGCACGCACGTGCGCCTGAGCGGGCAGGACTCGCGCCGGGCCACCTTCAGCCAGCGCCACGCCGTGCTCTACGACCAGCAGACGGGCGCCGAGTACATCCCCCTCAACCACGTCCGCCCGGAGCAGGCCCGCCTCTACATCTACGACAGCCTGCTCAGCGAGTACGCCGTCTGCGGCTTCGAGTACGGCTACGCCGTGGCCGACTCGTCGGCGCTGGTGCTCTGGGAGGCCCAGTTCGGCGACTTCGTCAACGGCGCGCAGATCGTCTTCGACCAGTTCCTCTCGGCGGCGGAGGAGAAGTGGGGGCAGACGTGCAGCCTGGTGGTGCTCTTGCCGCACGGCTACGAGGGGCAGGGGCCGGAGCACTCGTCGGCCCGCCTGGAGCGCTTCCTGCAACTCTGCGCCGAGAACAACATGATCGTGTGCAACCTCAGCACGCCGGCCAACTACTTCCACGCGCTACGGCGGCAGGTCAGGCGCGCGGTCAAGAAGCCGCTCATCCTGATGACGCCCAAGAGCCTGCTGCGCCACCCGCTGGCCGTCTCCTCGCCGGACGAACTGACCGAGGGCGGCTTCCAGGCCGTCGTCCCGGCGCAGGCGGATCCGGCGAGCGCCCGGCGGCTGCTGCTGTGCAGCGGCAAGGTCTACTACGACCTCGTCAAAGCCGTCGAGGAGAGCCAGGACGGGCAGGGCCGCCTCGCCGTGGCCCGCATCGAGCAGTTCTACCCGTTCCCGGAGGCCGAAGTGCGCGCCGAGCTGGAGCGCTTTCGCAACGCGCAGGACGTCTTCTGGGTGCAGGAAGAACCCGCCAACATGGGCGCCTGGAGCTTCCTGCGCCACCGCCTCGACGCCCTGCTCGAAGACCTCCACGGCGACTGCACCCGGCGCGTACGCTACGCCGGGCGGCCCGCCAGCGCCAGCCCCGCCACCGGCAGCGCCAAGGTGCACGAACTCGAACAGGCCCGGCTCATCGGCGAGGCGCTTGCTTTGTGATCCGGGGTAAAAAAAACAAAAGGCAACCCCCTGGCAGGAGGTCGCCTTAAAACGTCGTCGTGTAGCGCGCGGCGGGCCTAGTAGCGCCGGTTGTGCTTGCGGGCGTTGCGCGCGGCCTTCTCCTTGGCAATCCGGCGTTCTTCGGACGGCTTCGTGAAGGACATGTTCTGCCGGTACATGCGCAGCACGCGGCTGCGGTTGACGGCGCGCTTGAAACGCCGTAGCGCGCGGTCGATGTTTTCCTTGTCGCGGACTTTAACGCCAACTCCTACCTGGTGAGATGCCAAGACGTATCCCCTCCGTTGGTTTTTTAGGTTCCGGATTTCGGCAAAGCCCCGCAATATAAGCCGGGCACGTTGTTTAAACAACCCGGTGCTTTTGAAGTTTCGATGGCGCGCAAGGAGGATTGTGGTTGGGTATTTGCGTCTCGAAGGGCCAGGTGGAGAGAAATCGTACGCCGTGAAACGTAAAACGTGAGGGTGCCCTTAGCAACGTCGAAGCGAAGCACCCTCACGTTTCACGCTTCGCCCTTCCCGGCATAGGGCACCACCCGGATGAGTTAAAATTCGAGCATCGCCTGTTGCTTCACCACTCGTTCTCTTCCTTCGTCACGCCCATCTCGACGGGGACGGGGTAGTTGGCGGTGAAGCAGGCGTTGCAGTAGCCGAGCTGGTTGCCCTCGTTGGCCGTCCGGACGGCCTTCATCAGGCCCTCGACCGACAGATACGCCAGCGAATCGACGCCCAGCCACCGGCCCATCGCCTCGACGCTCTCGAACCTGTTGGCCATCAACTCTTCGTGGCTTGGAAAGTCCATCCCGTAGAAACACGGGCTGACGACCGGCGGCGAGGCCACGCGGAAGTGGACCTCGCGCGCGCCGGCCTCGCGCACCATCTTGACCAGCAGCCGCGCCGTCGTCCCGCGCACGATGGAGTCGTCCACCATCACCACGATGCGGTCTTTGAGCAGGCCCTCGACGGCGTTGAACTTGCTGCGCACGCGCATCTCGCGGCGGTCCTGCCCCGGCGCGATGAACGTGCGCCCGACGTAGTGGTTGCGGATCAGGCCGATCTCGTAGCGGCAGCGGTGGCCCAGCTTCTGGCACTCGGTCACGTAGCCCAGCGTGGCGGTGTTCGAGGAGTCAGGCACCGAGATGACGATGGGCGCTTTCTCTTCGGGCGGGACGACGGGCACCGGCGCGTCGTGGGCGAGCTGCTTGCCGATCTTGCGGCGCACTTTATCGACCATCTCGCCGTAGATCTTCGAGTCGGGGCGGGAGAAGTAGACGTACTCGAAGACGCACTGGCTGACGCCGTGGCGGCGCGGCAGGTGGTAGCTGGCGAAGTCGCCCGTGCGGCAGCCCTGCCGGTCGATGACGAGGATTTCGCCGGGGGCGATGTCGCGCAGGTAGGTGGCGCGGATGATGTCGAAGGCGCAGGTTTCGCTGGCGACGCAGTAGGCGGGGCCGCGTTCGGGGTCGGCGTCCTGGTCGAGGCGGCCCAGGGCCAGGGGGCGGAAGCCGTTGGGGTCGCGCACGGCGACGAGGCTCTCGTCGGTGAGGAGGACGAGCGAGAAGGCGCCTTCGAGCAGCGAGAGCGCGTCGATGATCTGGTCGATCTGTTTGCTGCGGCGGCTCTGGGCGATCAGGTGGAGGATGAGTTCGCTGTCGGAGGTGGTCTGGAACAGCGTGCCGCGTTCGCTGAAGGCGCGGCGCAGTTCGCGGGCGTTCGAGAGGTTGCCGTTGTGGGCCAGGGCGATGTTGCCGTCGTGATAATGAACCACGAAGGGCTGGATGTTGGCGCGGTTGGTGGCCGATCCGCTGGTGGAGTAGCGGTCGTGGCCGATGGCGGCGTCGCCCAGCAGCTTCGTCTCGAACAGGTCCGAGTCTTTGAACACGTCGAGCACCAGGCCGAAGTCCTTGTGCGTGGGCATGATCGGGCGCTGCTTGCGCTCGTCGAAGGTAGCCGTGACGATGCCCGCCGATTCCTGGCCCCGGTGCTGGAGCGCGTGCAGGCCGAAGTAGGTCAGCCGGGCCGCCTCGGGCGCGTTGAAGAGGCCGAAGATGCCGCAATGATCTTTGATGTTACGCATGCGTCGGGGCGGTCAGCGGTTCGCTACGGAGGGAGGAGGGCCTCGAGGGCGGGAGGCGGGCTTCAGAGCAGGATCAGGCCGACGGCCAGGGCCGTGCCGAAGGCGTCGGCGGCCAGGTCGCGCGGGCTGAAGTACCGGCGCGGGCCGGCTTTCCAGTCGTACACCTCCTTCGAAAGCCCCAGGAGGGCGCTTGAGGTCACAGAAAAAGGCAACGCGCGCCGCTCCGTCCACCCGGCCTTGTTGACGAGCACGTACTGGCTGCCGAGCGTCCAGAGCAACAGGAACGCGGCGTGTTGGGCTTTGTCGAGGCCCAGCCAGGGGTCGTGCGGGCGCTCTTTCAATGCCGGGTGCCGGGTGTCGGTTTCGTCGAGCGCCGGCAGGTGCAGGATCGCCGCGCGCACTGCCGCCGGGGCCGCCGGAGCGACGCCGGCGGCGACGGGCGCCTGCGCCGAGGCCGGCGCCGCCAGCGCCAGCGCCAGCAGGGCAAAGCCAAGCCGACAAGCGGGGTGGTCAGGGGGTCTCCGGGGCACGTTTCTCCGTCAGATCCTCGTCTTCGACCGGCGGCGTCACCGTTACACGGACCTGCCCGATCCGGTTGTTCTCGACGCGCTCGACGCGCAACGTCAGCCGCCCGTAGTGCACCTCGTCGCCCTCGCTGGGGATCTCGCCGGTCAGGTCGAAGATCAGCCCGCCGAGCGTCTCGAAGTCGAAACTCTCGGTGTCGAGGTCGAGGCCGAGCAACTCGTTGAGGTCGTCGAGGTCCATCCGGGCGTCGATGCGGTAGACGTGCTCGCCGAGCTGCTCGTGCCATTCCTCCTCCGGCTCGTCGTGCTCGTCGCGGATGTCGCCGACGATTTCTTCGAGCACGTCTTCGAGCGTGACCAACCCCGCCGTGCCGCCGTACTCGTCGACGACGATGGCCAGGTGGGTTTTCTTGCGCTGGAAGTCTTTGAGCAGGTCGTCGAGCTTGCGTCCGTGGGGGACGAACATGGGCGGGCGCATCACGCGCGTCCAGTCCAGGCGGCCGATGGCGTTGCCGTTTTTGAGGTAGGGCAGCAGGTCTTTGGCGTAGACGACGCCGAGGATGTTGTCGAGGTGATCGACGTAGAGGGGCAGGCGCGAGTGGCCCTGCGTGCGGATCATCTCGAGGGCTTCTTGCAGCGTGGCCGTCACCGGCAGGGCTACCATGTCGAGGCGGCTGACCATGATGGCGCGCACCGACGTGTCGCCGAACTCGACGATCGAGTTGATCAACTCGCGTTCTTCTTCTTCGAGCGTGCCGTGGGCCTGCCCGATGTCGGCCATCGCCTTGAGGTCTTCGCTGGAGAGGCGCTGCGGGGAGGACGGCTTGAGGCGGCGCTGGACGACGTTCATCGACCGGGCCAGGCTCCGCGAGAGCGGCCCGCAGAGGCGATGCAGCACCAGCAACGGCCACGAGACGCGCTTGCCGAAGGCGATGGCGTGTTGCGTGGCGACCAGCTTGGGCGTGATCTCGCTGACGACCAGCAGTAAGAACGTCAACACCACCACTTCGAGCACGAAGACAATCGTCTGGCTCAGCGCAAAACCCTCGGCCACCTGCTCGGTCATCAGCGCCGCCAGAATGGCCGCCGAGACGTTGACGAGGGTGTTGAGCAGCAGGATGGTGATGAGTAGCTGGCGGGGCCGCTCCAGCAGCGCCAGCACGCGGCGGCTGGCCCGGTCGCCGGCTTCGGCCAGCATCTCTTTGTCCGCCGCGTCGAGCGAAAAAAGCGCCACTTCCGAACCCGAAAACAGCGCCGAGGCCAACAGCAGCAGCACGAAGACGACCAGGACCAGCACGGTCGTCAAGTCGAACGCAAAGGCGGCGGCGATGGGAAAGAAGTCGAGGAAAAACGGTAGCGGCGGAGCGTCGGGGTCCACGTTCGATGAGGGAAGTCCCCCGGTTGGTTAACAGACAGCGGCCCTCCCGGCCGGCTCTGCGTCGAGGCGCCTCGCTTGCGCACGCTGCAATATAGTACTTTCTGCGGAGAGGATCCGATGAAAACGCGCCCTTTCCGGCCCGCCCGGCCTTCTACGCCCACCTGGAGGCCGCGTTTCAGCGATCAGCAGCCACCAGCTTAACATCGCTTTAGCTGCCCGCTGTACGCCTAGAAATACTGCCCCTTGGTGATGATATAGAGCAGCACGATGAGCACGGCCACCGGGCAGACGTACTTGATCAGGAAAGCCCACGCGCCGGAAGCCGGCATGCGGAAGCCGCCCTCTTCGAGCGAGGCCAGCGCCTTCGGGATGCCCCACTTCCAGCCGACGAACAGGCAGATCAACAACGCCCCGATGCTCAGCGAATAGTTACCCCAGACGATGTTCTGCACGTCGAGGAAGCCGTGGAAGGCTTCCGTTTGCCCTTCGGGAGGGGCTTTGGGAATGAGTTTCGTGAGGAAGGTGACGGCGCCGTTGCCCAGTGCCGAGGGAAGCGCCAGCAGCAAGCACCCCCCGCCCAACGTCCAGGCCGCCTTGTTGCGGCTCCAGCCTTTCTCATCGACGAAATACGAGACGACCACTTCGAGCAGGCTGATCGTCGAAGTCAGCGCCGCGATAGCCAGCAGGAAGTAGAAGGCGATGGCGAAGTAATCGCCCGCAGGCATGTTGTTGAAAATAGTCGGTAGCACCACGAAGACCAGCCCCGGCCCGGAGGACGGATCGATGTCGGCGAAGAACAGGGCCGGGAAGATGATCAGCCCGGCCAGGATGGCGATGGCCGTGTCGAAGAGAGCCACCGAGGCGCCCGCCTGCCACAGGTTGTCTTGCTTGGGGAAATAGGAGCCGTAGGTGATCATGGCCCCCATCCCCAGGCTCAGGCTGAACAAGGCTTGTCCGAGCGCCCCCATCACCACGCCCGCTGAGAGCTTCGAAAAGTCGGGATTGAACAAGTACGAGACACCCTTCATGCCGTTTTCGAGCGTGATCGAGCGGATGGCGAGGATGAGCAGAATGATGAAGAGCAGCGGCATCAAGATCTTCGTAACCCGCTCGATGCCGCCAGAGACGCCGCCCCGCACCACCAGGATCGTCAGCACCAGGAAGAGACCCGTCAACAGGATCGCCACGATGGGATCGCCGACGAGTCCTTCGAAGAGGGCATTGCTCTGCGCGGCGTCGGTGGCAGCGCCCAGACCGCCCGTGTCGCTGAAGAGGGAAACGACGGCTTTGTAGAGATACCCGATGGTCCATCCGGCAATGACGGCGTAGAAGGCCAGGATGCCGAAGCCCGTCAGCACGCCCAGGCCGCCGACGGCAGGCCACCACGTCTTGGGCACGAGCGCCTTGAAAGCCCCGACCGGGTTGCGCTCGGTCTTGCGCCCGAGGGACAATTCGGCCAGGATGACGGGGATGCCGATGAGCAGCACGAAGAGCAGGTAGATGACGACGAACACGCCGCCGCCGCCTTCGCCCGCCGAATACGGAAAGCGCCAGATGTTGCCCAGCCCGATGGCGGAGCCTGCCGCCGCCAGGATGAAGCCGAGCTTGCCGCTCCACTGTCCGCGATCCGTGGTGGGTACCGTTGCCATAAAAGCGTCCTTTCTTGAGAGGAGCATCGACCGCAGCAGGCCCTTCCCGTGCGGAGCGTGGCGCGCCGGGTGTGTCGGGCGGCACGTTGGTTCGAGCAAACGTCCCCAATAACCTGCACCGCCCGTTAAAAATCAAGGTGAAGCGGCCAGGCAGGCGTCTTCAGGAGCAGGCGTAGTAGCCGTACCAGCAGTAGTAGAGCCCGTGGGGCGAGCAAAAGCCCTCCCCTACGAGCACCAGGTTGCCTTCGCGGCGCCAGAGGGGAAAGACCAGCGGCGCGGGCTTCAGGCATACGGCCCTGGGCGCTTTGGGCGCGTCCGCCCTGCTGCGGCCCTTCACTAGCGCGATGGCGTGCTCGCAATCCGCCTTGTTCTTGTAGCCCTCGCTGGCGACGGCGAGGATCTGCCCGTCCGGTGCGCGGAGGCGCCAGCGGTACTCCCGCCGCGCGTCCCGGTAGAGTTCGAACACGGCGCCGGGCCGGCGGCCCGCGTTCCGGTCTGCTTCGGTGAGGTCTTCGATGGGCGCCTCAGGCGCGTGCCGCCGCACCCGGTCGATGCTGGCGCGGCAGGCGGCTTCGTCGTCGAAGCCCTTGCCCCGCACGGCAATCTGCTCGTGGTTGGCGGCGATGAGCGTCCAGCGGTACTGGCCGCGCCGGTCCCGGCTGATGCTGAATCGGATCTCTGACATGGCAACTATCCTCTGAGGCTTGAAAAAAACGGCACCACCGCGCGAGGCGGCCCCGTGCGCCGCATCAATCGTCCAAATAACCTAGATGTTTGCGCCGGCAGAAGCAAGCCGCCGGGGGGCGCTACGGGCCGAAAAAAAGAGGCGCCGCCCCCCGCGAAGGGAGGCGGCGCCTCAGGGGTCTGCCTTCAGCCGTTTAGAACGGCAGGTCGTCGTCCGGGGCGAAGGCGTCTTCCTGGACCTGGGGCTGCCGTTGAGGCTGGCGCTGCGGGCGGCGCTGGTCGTGGGCGTCCTCGCGCTGGTCGTAGTCGCTGCCGCCGTGGTCGCCGCTGCCGCCGTGGTCGCCGCGGCCGCCGAGCATCATCATCTCGCGGGCCTTGACCTCGGTGGTGTAGCGCGTGTTGCCGTCGCGGTCCTCCCACGAGCGCGTCTGGAGCGAGCCTTCGAAGTAGACCTGGGAGCCTTTCTTGAGGTACTCGCCGCAGATTTCGGCCAGGCGACTCCAGGCCACCACGCTGTGCCACTCGGTCTTTTCGACGAGCTGGCCGTCGCTGTCCTTGTAGCTCTCGTTGGTGGCCAGGCGCATGTTGCAGACGGCGGTGCCGCTGCCGGTGTAGCGCAGTTCGGGGTCCTGGCCCAGGTTGCCGATGAGGATGACTTTGTTGACGCTGCGTGCCATGATAACACCTCCTGTTGCTTGTGTTGAACAAGATCCCCTGGCGGTTCTACATGAGTCCACCGGTAGCGGGCCACCGGCCTTGCCGTGTTTTACTCAGATGAATCCACCAGGAGGCGTTAGGGTTGAACTTCCTGGTTCGAAGATACGCACAGGCGCCGCGTCGAGGGCTTGCGACGCACCTTCGCGGGCAAATTATTTTTTCGGAGTGTCAACCCTATGTCACCACCCTTTTCCAGTCCCGATAAAAAACAAATTTTATTTTGGGATGTAGAGGGGACGGCGCACCCCGCCGAAGGCAACGGCGCCCGACGCCCCGGCTTCGCCGGAAATCCCGCCGCCCTGGCTTTGAACACGTAAGGGCGCCCGCCGCCCCGCCGCCGAAACTCGACGCCGGCATGACCGAGAAAATCTACGAACCGCAGTTTGCCGAGCCGCAAGAGCGGCTGGCCGCCTACGCCGACTTCGTCGCCATCGTCCGGCAACTGCGCCGCGACTGCCCCTGGGACCGCGAGCAGACGCACGCCTCCGTCAAACACCTGCTCATCGAAGAAGCCTACGAAACCGTCGAGGCCATCGACCGGGCGGACTGGGACGACCTCAAGCGCGAACTGGGCGACCTGCTGCTGCACGTGGTCTTCCACAGCGTCATCGCCGAACAGGACGGGCGCTTCAGCCTCCAGGACGTCGTAGAGGCCGAAACCGAGAAACTGGTGCGCCGCCATCCCCACGTCTTCGGCGACGTGCAGGTGGCCGGCGTGGAAGAGGTGCTCTCGAACTGGGAGCAGATCAAGATGCAGGAGGGCCGCAAGACCTCGGCGCTCGAAGGGGTGCCGGCGCAGCTTCCGGCGCTCCTGCGGGCCTACCGCGTGCAGGAAAAAGCCGCCGGCGTAGGGTTCGACTTCCCCGAACAGGAGGGCGCCTGGCACAAGGTCGTCGAGGAGATCGAAGAGTTCCGGGAGCGGGCGGCCTCGGGGGCTTCGGCTGATCAAAAAGAAGAAGAATTCGGCGATCTGCTCTTCGCCCTGGTCAACTACGCCCGCTTCATCGGCGTCAACCCGGAGAACGCCCTGCGCCGCACCAACGACAAGTTCGGCCGCCGCTTCCAGCACATCGAGCGCCGCCTGGCCGAGCAGGGCCAGACCCTCGCCGAGGCGAACCTGGCCGAGATGGATCGGTACTGGGACGAGGCCAAACGGCAGGAGGAGGGCGGCTGAGC
>JBFGTT010000052.1:0-11307 GCA_041565995.1 Rhodothermales bacterium | reverse complement strand
TCGAGGATCCAGCGCAGGTCCGGCATCGCGTCGCGGTAGTTCTGGTTCTTGAAGTTCTCCCAGTAGAGGCTGTAGTGGAGCGCGGTTTCCTGCTTGTCCGGGGCGCTGCCGTCGTTCTGGGCCGCCGCCGGCTGCGCCTGCGTCGTACCGACCACGACCAGCACGACGAGGGCATGGGATAGCAGTGCTTTCCAGTATCGAAATCCTGAGCGGTTCATGAGCGTGGGTGGGTTAGCGGTTTAGGGCCTCGGACAATGTATTTTAGACACGCGTTACTCAGCGGAGTTTCCGCTTGACGAACCATCGTTCGCCGACGTTGAGCGTGGCGGTCAGGCCGAAGAACACGTCGCGCACCAGGTTGTGGTCGGTGGTGCCGCGTGTGCCGGCTTCCAGGTTTATATCAAGACGCGTGCCAGCAAAGACCGAGGGCAGGCTGAAGCCGCCCGTCAGGGCAAGCGTGTTGAGGTCTACGCCTTCGACGGGTGTAACATACGCCTGATCAAAATAAAATCCCAACCGGTAGGCCACGCGCCGGAAGTAGGGATCGAGCAGGTCGGCGCCGGCGGGCAGCACCTCGACGCCGGCGGAGAGGCGCAGCCGGTCCTGGAAGCGGCTGCCGGCGCCGGGGCTGTAGCCGGGCAGCGCCAGGTCGCTCGAAAAGCTACTCCAGGGTTCGTAGCGGGCGTCGGCCACGAAGGCCCACCGGTTGTCGGTGGCGTAGGCGAGGCCGAAGCGGAGGCTCAGGGGCAGGTCCATCGTGCCTTCGAGTTGCGTGCCCAGCGTGTCGCGGTTGAGGCTCTGGCCCAGCGTGAGCGTGCGCTTGCTCTCCAGCCCGACGGGCAGCGTCAGGCTGGCGGCCACGGCCAGTTCGTCGTCCTGGCCGAGCAGTTCTTTGCGGCTCAAGAGGGCGCCGAACGTGCCGGTGACGCCCACCAGGCGCGTGGAGGTCGCCAGGTTGGTCTGGACGAAGTCCGCCCGGTCGAAGCTGGTGCGGCGGCTCTCTTCGATGATGCCGAAGATGACGTCGACGCTGGCGCCGAGACTCAGGGCGTCGTTGAGCCGGTAGCCGGCGCCGGCGCGGATCTGCTGCAAGCCGCCGGTCCCTTCATAGTTAATTTGATATTGCGAGGTGTCCTGCGCCGTCGGGTCGGTGACGAGTTGTCCTGCCGTCTGGACGCGGTAGTTCACGCGCGAGTACGGTTCGAAGGCGAAGGCGGTGCCGAGGCGGTCGGTCAGCAGCGGGAAGCTGAACTGTACGGCGTTGAGCGAGCCGGCGGTCAGGCGCTTGGAATTGTCCTGGGCGTCGGTGGCGCGGAGGTTGTCGAGGCGGGCGCCGAGCGCGGCGCGCGTGGCGGCCTGGTGGCTCCAGGTGGCCGGGTTGCCGAAGTTGACATAGTTGTAGGACCACAACGCCGTGCCGCCGCCGCCGAGGGCCTGGATCTGCGAGGAGGAGAAGGCGCGCAACTCGCCCAGGCCGAAGCGCGAGTAGATCGAGCCGTCGTCGTTGCTCTGGGCCGCCGCCGTCGGCGCGCAGCAGGCCACGAGCAGCACGAGCGCCGGCAGGCGGAGGCTTCGGGTCAAAAATCGTCGATGCATGACGGCCATCGGGAATGCGTTGGTTTTTTTGCGGGACGGGGTGCGGCTACCTCGATTGGGGCGAGATCGTCAGCAGGACCTCGGGCGCCTGCGCCCCGGCGCCGGCGTCGAAGAGCAGCATCGCGTTGATCGTGTTGAGATTCGTCGGCGCACGCAGCTCGAAGTAGTCGTAAAGCTGCTCTCCGAAGAAGGCGCGCTGCAACAGCTCGCGTAGCGAGAACAGGTTGACGGCCAGCGGGGGGCTGAAGCGATAGTAGCCCTCGTCGCTGAGCGTGGCTTCGCCCAGCACAAACCGCGTATCGTCTTCGCTGGCGGCCACGAGCTGGAGACGGAGCAGCAGGGGCCGTACGAAGTGGGCGGGCGCGGTCCCTGCCGTGAGGGTGTCGGCGAAGAGCCGGAGGATGGCGCCGTTGAGCGGCATCTCCCGGAGGTCGTCGCCGCCGAAGTCGAAGTTGAGCCGGACGCCCTGCCCGGCCCCGTCCTGCACGACGGCCAGGTGGGGCGGCAGCGTCGCCGTGGTGTCGCGGCGCAGCGTCGAGAGCGTCCGGAAGAGCGCGTAATCGACGGTGTCTTTCTCGGTGGCGACGCGCAGCACGCCGGTGGCGCCGTTGAAGCCCACCACGGCGTTCCCGGCGGTGGCTTCGAGCGCGAAGCCGTGGAAACTCGACTCGAAGGTGCCGCTACGCAGCGTGGTGTCGTTGCGGGCGATCCAGTCTGGGGGCAGTTCCACCGTCACGAGCGTATCCGTCGGCAGCAGGTCGAAGGCCGTCACGAGCGGGCCTTTCGAGAGCGTGGTGTCGGCGTGGGCGCCGGCCGAGACCCAGTCCTCCACCATGTCGTAGAGGCCGAGCGAGAGCGCGGCGGTGGTGTCGCCGTAGACGTAGTCGGGCCGCAGGCGCAGCGAGACGCCGGTGATGGCCGGCGCGCCGGTGGTGTCGAAGGGGGTGCGCTGGAAGTCGACGTAGCCCGTGGCGGCCAGCGTGCCCAGCAGCGGGTCGTCGGCCTGGCCGGCCAGCACCCGTTGCGCGTTGCCGGTTTCGTCCTTGATGGGCACGGCCTCGAAGAGGGTCGGGGCAAAGGCGCGCACTTCCGGGTCGCCCTGCTCATCGACCAGCCCGATGCCGACGGTCGAGGCGTCGTCGCAGGCGGCCAGCAGCAGCAGCCCGCTCAAAAGAATCGTCAAAAATCGTGTTCGGGTCATGCGTACGTGTTGCAGGCTCCTGGGGACAGGTGGACGGGGGTAGCATAAATCGTCAGACGGGTAAACGCGTTCCGCAGGGCAAATCGTATAGACCTGCCGCCGTGACAGTAAAAACCCCACGCGACGCGGGCGTCGATGGGGTTTTTACGCGGGGAAGGGCGGGAATGCGCGTGGCCGGCGGCTGGTTTCTCGCCGGGGTCAGACGGTCACGCCGTTGAGGGCGGCATCGTAGAGCGTCAGGGCTTGCTGGATCATCTCCTCCGTTTCCAGGCTGAACTGCACGGCGTCGCCGGCAGGGGTCAGCGAGGGGGGGAAGGCCGCCACGTCGGCGTACTTGAGGCCGACCTGGCTCAGTTCCAGGCCCGACGCCTCGCCGTTGGCCGAGAGGTCCATCGCGTCGATCAACTCGCCGGTGAGCACGGCCTCGGCGTCGACGCCGTCGGGGGTGTAGATGATCTTGGTGTGTTCGAAGAGTGCCTCCTCGGCGAATTCGGTCTGAAGCAGCAGCGGCAGCAGGCCGCTGATCCAGCCGAAGGCGTGGATGACGTCCGGGCTCCACATCAGCTTGCGCAACGTCTCGACGACCGACCGGCCGAAGAAAAGCGCGCGCTCGGCGTTGTCGGAGAAGAGATCGCCCTTCTTGTCGGTGTGCAGCCCCTTCCGCTTGAAGAAGTGGTTGTTGTCCATGAAATAGACCTGCAGGCGGATGCCGGGGATGGAGGCCACCTTGACCTTCAGCGTCTCCTTCTCCTGGCCCATGGCGATGTCGGTCCCGGAGAGCCGGATGACCTCGTGCAGGCGATTTTTGCGCTCGCTGATGGTGCCGTAGCGCGGCATCATGATGCGGGCCTCGAAGTCACCGGTCTCCTGGAGGTGCTCCGGGAGCGTGCGTACGAGCGTGGCGGTGTCCGTCAGTTTCACGAAGGGCTCCACCTCTCCGGTGACAAAAAGGATCCTGGTAGGATTAGCCATACTTCTACGCGATTGGTTGATGGAAGGAAAGGACGAAGCACTCTCTCAAAGGCGAGAAACGCGCGCAGCCAGCCCGGGCGGCGTGGGGCTACCGGCGCGGTCTGCGCAGGGAAGGAGCGTTGCCGAGCCGGCTGCAAACAGCCCAAAAATGGCTCTAACAGCTTATAAATATAAGAAAAATGTAACGGCGGTACAAGCAGGCGACCCGCGTGGTTTTGTCCGTTTTCTGCGAAATAGCGCGGCAGCGGCCCGCCTGAGGCCTTCAAAACCCGGCGGCGGGGCGGCTTCGGGCGGCCCGGTCCTCGCTCTGCCCGAAGCGCCCCCGTGCGAGTCCAGGTTCTACCGGCGCGAACGATAGCTCTAACGGCGCGCCGCCGCACCGCCGCCCATCGCGCAGAAACGCCGCTTTTCCGGGCAAAGGGGTCTCCGGTATAGACTTTGACAGCCGGGAGGGCGTCGCCTTGCATCTCGCCGCCGGAGCCGCACGGAGCAGGCGGCCTCGTACCCACGCCTTTTCTTGCCGCGCGCCCGCGAAGCAGCCGGAGAGCGGCCGCTTCCCCGGATCGATGCCTTCCCGGACGAGGCGGGCCGTCGTGCCGCGCGGCGGGCCTTCACTGGATGCACAGAGTCGATGCCAGGTATGCCACGCATCATTCGTCTTGAAAAAGTGCTCGCCGCCCTCTGCGTTTTGCCGGTGGTGCTGGGGATCTGGCCGGCGGCGGTTGCGCGCGTGGCCGCCCAGCCGGCCCCCGCGCCGCAGCTTTCGCTGGCCGACGTCGTCCGCGTCACGCTCGAACGTAGCCCTTCGATCCTCATCGATAGCGAGCAGGTGCGCTACGGCGAGGGCGCGCTGCGGGCGGCGGGGGGCGTCTTCGACCCGCAACTGAACCTGTCGCTCTCGGGCCTCCGCGACCAGACCCTCTACACCGTGTCCCAGCGGGAACTGTACGAGGCCGAGCGCGCCGAAACCGGGTTCTCCACCTACCGCGTGGGGCTGAACAAGCAGTTCCGCTCCGGGCTGGTGGTCAGCCCCGGCGCCGAAGTCACGCGCACCGACGCCTTCACCTTCGACGCGGCGCCGGTGGTGCGCACGCGCGCCAGCCTCCTGGTCGCCGTTCCGCTGCTGCGCGGGCGGGGGCTGAACCTGGCGGCTGCCGGCGTAGACGCCGCCGAGCGCTCGGTGGAGGCCGACCGGTTGGCGCTGCGCCACACCACCGCCCGGAGCGTCTACGAAGCCGTGGCGGCCTATTGGAATTACGTCGCCGCCTACCAGGCGCAAGGCATCCTGTCCGAGACGGAGGAGCGCGCGCGCCGGCTGCTCAACGAGACCGAAGCCCTCGTCGAGGGCGGCGAGCGGCCCGTGGCCGACCTCGATCAACTGCAAGCCAACCTGGCCGACAAGATCGCCGCGCGCATCGGGGCCGGGCAGACGCTTTTCGAGGCGAAGCAGCGCCTCGGCCTGTCGATGGGCCTCTCGCCCGATCAGACGGCCCTGCTGCCCCCGCCCACCGAGCCTTTCCCTGAGATCGAAGCCCTGCCGACGCTGCCGCCGCGCGCGGTATTGCTGGGCCATGCCGCGCAGCGCCGGGCCGACCTGCACGCCTCGCGCGTGCGCCAGGAGGCCGCCTCGGTGCTGGCCCGCGCCAGCCGCCACGACGCCCGGCCGCGCTTCGACCTGCAAATAGACCTGGGCTACGCGGGCCTGAGCGAAAGCCGCCTGCGGCTGGGCCAGTACCTGCCGCCCGTCGGCCAGAACGACGTCAGCGGGGCCACCGCCTCGGTGGCGCTCGTCTACAACTGGGCCGCGGGCAACAACCGGGCGCGCGGCGAGGTGGCCCGGCAGGAGGCCACCTACCGGCAGCGCCGCCTCGTGGCCGAAGACCTCGAACGCCGCGTCAGTTCGGGCGTGGCCGTGGCCGCCGAGATGCTCGGCAGCAGCGCCGCCGAGATGGCCAAGGCGCGCGAGGCCGTCCGCCTCTACCGCAAGGCCGTCGAGAACGAGAAGAAGAAGCTGCAACTGGGCATGTCCACGCTCTTCGACGTGACGCTGGTCGAGGACCGGCTCACCAACGCGCTGCTGGGCCAGGTCTCGGCGCAAGGGCGCGCGGCGCAGGCGCTGGCGCTGCTGCGCTTCGAGACCGGAACGCTCATCGAGGCCGAGGGCGACCTCGGCGCGCAGATCGAAGCGCTACGGACGGTTCCATTCCAGGGGCAATAGGTCCCGCCGGGTCGGCCCGGCGCTGCCGCTACGGGCCGGCTTTCATCGCCAAAAAGGGCAGGAGGAGTTATGCGCAAGAACGTCTTTCGCAAGGTTTCTATCGAGCGGCTGTCTTCGCCCGAACAACTCGACCAGCTCATGCAGGTGACCACGCCTCGGAGCTGGGTGGCGCTCTTTGCGCTGTGCGGGCTGCTGGCGGCCGCCGTCTTCTGGGGCGTCTTCGGCACCATCCCGACGCGCGTGCAGGGCATGGGCGTGCTCATCAAAACCGGGGGCGTCTACGACGTGGTCCCGCTCTCCTCCGGCCAGATCACCGACATCTCGGTGCGCACCGGCGACCTGGTGCGCGAGGGCCAGGTCATCGCCCGCATCGACCAGCCCGTCCTGGTCGATCAAATCAAGAAAGCGCGGGTGCGCCTGCAAGAACTCCGCGACCGCCACGGCCAGCTCGTGCGCTTCGGCAGCGAAGATGCCCGGCTGCAGAAAGACCTGGCGAGCCAGCAGCACGCCAACCTCGAACAGTCCATCCGCGGCGCCGAGGAACAGGCCACGTGGCTCCAGGAGAAGATCGACAACCAGACCCGGCTCTTCGAGGAGGGGCTGATCACCAAGCAGGCGCTGCTGGCCACCCGGCAGCAACTACAGACCACCAACGAGCGCATCGAGCAGCTTCGCAACGAGCGCAAGCAGGTCTCCATCCGCTCGCTCACCACGCAAAACCAGCGCCGGCAAGACCTGCTGGCGAGCCAGTTCCAGATCAACGAACTCGAACGCGAGATCGAGCAACTCGAAGATCAGCTTACGCTGGCTGCCGAGGTGCGTAGCCCCTACACCGGGCGCATCCTGGAGGTGATGGCCGAGGCCGGCAGCCTGGTCAGCCAGGGCCGTCCCCTGATGCGCCTCGACCGCGTGGGCGACAACATCCAGGACCTCGAAGCGGTGCTCTACGTGCCCGCCATCGACGGCAAGAAGATCCGCGCCGGCATGGAGGTGCAGGTCTCGCCCACCACCGTCAAGCGCGAAGAGCACGGCTTCATGGAAGCCAGCGTCGTGCAGGTCTCCGACTTTCCGGCCACGCCCGAGGGCATGCTGCGTGTCTTGAAGAACAACCAGCTCGTGCAGGCGCTCTCCGGCGGCGGCACGCCCTACGAGACCTACGCCAGCCTCAAGCTCGATCCGGCCACCGTCAGCGGCTACAAGTGGTCCTCTTCGCGCGGGCCTGATACGCGCATCCAGAGCGGCACCATCTGCACCGCCACGATCACCGTCAGCAAGCAGCGGCCTATCGAGATGGTCCTGCCCGTCATGCGCAAGTTCTTCGGCGTCTAACCTTTTCGTATCGTCATGGATAGCCAGCTCAGTCTCAGCACGGTCACCGGGCGCCTCGCGGCGCTGATGGGCCGCCTGACGGACCGCCGGGAGAAGCCGGCCCGGCGCGTCAAGACGCCTACGGTGCTGCAGATGGAGGCCGTCGAGTGCGGCGCGGCGGCCCTGGCGAAGGTGCTGGCCTACTTCGGGCGCCTCGTGCCCCTGGAAGAGTTGCGCCTGGCCTGCGGCGTCTCGCGCGACGGCAGCAAGGCCAGCAACGTCATCAAGGCGGCGCGCACCTACGGCCTCGAAGCCAAAGGCTTTCGCAAAGAGCCGGAGAGCCTCAAGCACATCCAGGGGCCGATGATCGTGCACTGGAACTTCAACCACTTCGTGGTACTCGAGGGCTTCCGCAAGGGGCGGGCCTACCTCAACGATCCGGCGGTGGGGCCGCGCGTGGTGACCGAAGAGGAGTTCGACGAAGCCTTCACCGGCGTGGTGCTCACCTTCAAGGCCGGACCGGACTTCGTCAAGGGGGGCAGCCAGCGTAGCCTGGCGGCGGCCCTGCGACGCCGCCTCACCGGCTCCGGCAGCGCCGTGCTTTTCGTGGTGCTGGCCGGCCTGGCGTTGGTGCTGCCCGGCCTGGTCATTCCCACCTTCTCGAAGATCTTCGTCGACGACGTGCTCGTGGGCGGGGCGCGAACCTGGATCCGCCCGCTGCTGCTGGCCATGGGGCTGGCCGCCGGCGTGCTGGCGCTGCTGACGTGGCTGCAACAATCCTACCTGCTGCGCCTGGAGACGAAGCTGGCCTCGTCTACGTCGGGCAAGTTTTTCTGGCACGTGCTGCGCCTGCCCTTCCAGTTCTTCACGCAGCGCTTCGGCGGCGAGATCGGCGCGCGCGTAGGGATCAACGACCGCGTGGCGCAGATGCTCTCGGGCGAGCTGGCCACGACGCTGCTGAGCGTGCTGATGATCGCCTTCTACGCCGTGCTGATGATCCAGTACGACGTGGCGCTGACGGTCATCGGCGTGGGCATCGCCGGGCTGAACATCGTGGCGCTGCGCTACGTCTCGCGCAAGCGCAAGGACGCCAACCTGCGCCTGCTCCAGGAGCGCGGCAAGCTGATGGGCGTGGCGATGGGCGGCCTCCAGACCATCGAGACGCTGAAAGCCTCCGGCGCCGAGTCCGACTTTTTCACGCGCTGGGCCGGCTATCACGCCAAGACCATCAACGCGCAGCAGCAACTGGGCCTCTACACGCAGGTGCTCTCGGTGGTGCCGCCGCTGCTGCTATCGATCAACGTGGCGGTGATCCTGGGGCTGGGAGCCCTCCGCATCATGGACGGGCACCTGAGCATGGGGATGCTGGTGGCCTTCCAGGCGCTGATGATGAGCTTCGTGGCGCCGGTCAACAACCTCGTGGCGATGGGCGGGCGGTACCAGGAAGTGGAGGGCGACATGAACCGCCTCGACGACGTGTTGCGCAGCGAGCCGGAACGGGGGCCGAGCGTGGTGGCCGAGCGCGCCGAGGCGCCGGCGGCTCCGGCCCGCCTCGAAGGCTACCTCGAACTGCGCGACGTGAGCTTCGGCTACAGCCGCCTCGAAAAGCCGTTCATCGAGGGCCTCAACCTGCGCCTTTCGCCCGGCATGCGCGTGGCGCTCGTGGGCGGCTCCGGCTCCGGCAAGTCGACCGTGGCGAAGCTCGTCTGCGGCCTCTACAAGCCCTGGTCCGGGCAGATCCTCTTCGACGACATCCCCCGCGAGGAGATTCCGTTGCGCGTGCTCAACAACTCCTTCGCCGTCGTCGATCAGGACATCTTCCTCTTCGAGGGCACCGTCCACGAAAACCTGACGCTCTGGGACGAGACCATCCCCGAAGCCGACGTGATACAGGCCGCCAAAGACGCCCACATCCACGAGATCATCACGGCCCGCTCCGACGGCTACACCAGCGGCGTCGAGGAGGGCGGGCGCAACTTCAGCGGCGGCCAGCGTCAGCGCCTCGAAATAGCCCGCGCGCTGGCCGGCAACCCGTCGATCCTGGTGCTCGACGAAGCCACCAGCGCCCTCGACGCCGCCACCGAGAAGATCATCGACGATCACCTCCGGCGGCGCGCCTGCACCAGCCTCATCGTGGCCCACCGCCTCAGCACCATCCGCGACTGCGACGAGATCATCGTGCTCGCCGGCGGCAAGGTCATCCAGCGCGGCACGCACGAAGCCATGCTCCACGAGGACGGCCCCTATGCCCAACTCATCCAAAAATACTAGCGCCCTGACGCGCGCACCCCGACCTGAGAGCCTCATGACCGACCGGGACGACGGCTTCTTCGCCGAGACAGGAACCCTGCTCGAGACGGGCAGCAACGCGCCCTTCCTCCTCGACGAGCGCGGCGCCGCATGGCACGTGGAGGCCGGCCACGTCGACGTCTTTGCCGTGGCGCTGCGGCGGGGCCGCCCGGTGTCCAGGCGCCGGCACCTGCTGCGCGTGCCGTGCGGCGGGATGCTCTTCGGCATGGACCTGCCCGACGACGGCTACGGCCTGCTGGCCGTCGGCGCCATGGGCACACAGTTGCGCCGGCTCGACCCCGTCTGGATGACGGCGGCGGCCTGGGACGCCGAGCAGGCCCGCGCCCTCGGCCACTACGTCGAACAATGGATCGGCGGCCTCGCTGCCGGAGCCTTCCACGGCCTGCCGCCCAAAGAGCACGAAGAGCCGCAGCCGGGGCAGGCGCTGATGATCCAGGAGGGCGCCTGCCTGCGTGCCGTGCACGACCTGCGCTGGGTGCGCCACGAAGAAGGCCACTCGCGGCTGATGGGGCAGGACGCCTTGCCCGGCATCGGCCAGGACGCCGGCTTCTTCCCCGTCGGGCACGACCTCTGGCTCGTCACCGCCGGCGTGTGCACGCTGGAGACGCAATCGACCGAGCAGCGCGTGGCCGACGGCGCCGTGGCCGAGGACCTGGCGCGCTTCCACGCGGTGATGGTGCAGAGCCTGGCCGCCGTGGCGCAGCAGGCCGAGGCCGCCGAGCGCGCCCGCCTCGACAAAAAGGCCCGCGCCGACGAAGCCGCCTTCTCCGGCGCCTTCTCGCACCTGGCCTCCGTCATGGAGGTGCACGCCGCCGCCGGCACGGCCGCCGCCGCCGATCCGCTGCTGGCCGCCTGCCGCCTTGTCGGCGACGCGATGAACCTGGAGATCGAGGCGCCGCAGGAGTCCGACGCGCAGCTGCGGCGAGACCGCCTCAGCGAGATCGCGCGGGCCTCGCGCGTGCGCTACCGCAAGGTGGCCCTTCGCGGGGCATGGTGGTTGCAAGACGGCGGGCCGCTGGTGGGGCTGGTCGTCTCCGAGGACAAGCAGGAGCGCCGGCCCGTGGCGCTGCTGCCGGCGCCGGGACGCGGCTACGCGCTGCACGATCCCGCCACCGGCACGCAGGCACCCCTCGACGAGGCGGTGGCCGCCACCCTGCATCCCTTCGCCTATTCCTTCTACCGCCCCTTCGGCGACGGCGCGCTCAAGGCGTGGGACGTGTTCAGGTTCGGCGCCCAGGAGTGCCGCAAGGAATTTATGATGATCCTGCTGATGGGCGTCGCCGGCGGCATCCTCGGCATGATCACGCCCATCGTCACCGGGGTCATCTTCAACACGGTCATTCCGGAGGCCGAGCGGGGGTTGCTGGGGCAGATCGTCTTCGCGTTGCTGGCCTGCGCCGTGGCCGTGGGGCTGTTTCAACTGGTGCGCGGCGTCGCCGTGCTGCGCGTCGAGAGCAAGATGGATGCCTCGGTGCAGTCGGCCGTCTGGGATCGCTTGCTGAACCTGCCCACGGCCTTCTTCCGGCGCTATACGGCAGGCGACCTGGCGATGCGCGCCGGAGGCATCAGCGGCATCCGGCAACTGCTCTCCGGCGCGACGATCACCTCGCTCCTGGGCGGCGTCTTTTCGGTCTTCAACCTGGCGCTGCTTTTCTACTACGACGCGCGCCTGGCGCTCTGGGCGCTGGGGCTGACGGTGCTG